>NZ_JBHVDX010000061.1:0-43639 GCF_042802555.1 Streptomyces sp. NPDC057474
GAGCAATTCGCTCCCCGGCCCTCGACTTCAATCCAGAAATCACCCTGTCGGGAGAATTCTCGGCCCATTGGCGATACCGGTCACCACTTCGCCGAAGGTGTCCGCGACTGGCGTCGGCGAAGGGCGGCCGTCAGTTCTCCGCCACCAGGTCCAGCCGCTCCCCCACGGGCGGCCAGGCGGTCCAGCCGCCGACCGGCTGCCGGGACACGCCACGCCACCACGGGTCGACCGGCGGTGCGCTCTTCGGCTCGAACGGCTCCCCCGGCCGTGGCGCGGCCATCGTGACCCCCGCGCCGTGCGTGGCCCACATCATGCGCTCGCCCGGCTCGGCCCAGGCGTGCATCGCCAGGTTGAACGTCGCCCAGTGGATCGGCATCATCACGCCGCCGGGCTCGCCGCCCTGGAGGTCGAGGTGGGTCTGCAGCCCCTCGTCGGGAGTCATGTGGATGTCGGGCCAGAACTCCGAATAGGCACCGACCTGGATCATGGTGATGTCGAAGGGGCCGTGCTCGGCGCCGATGTCCTTGAAGCCCCCGAAGTACCCGGTGTCGCCGCTGTGGTAGATCCGGTGCTCGTCACCCGCGACTACCCAGGAGGCCCACAGCGTGTGCTGGGTGTTGCGCAGACCCCGGCCGCAGAAGTGCCGGGCGGGGGTGGCGGTCAGGGTGAGGCCGCCGACCTTCGTCGTCTCCTGCCAGTCCAGCTCGCGGATCCGGTCCGCGGAGACGCCCCAGTGCTCCAGATGGGCACCGACGCCGAGCGGCACGGCGAAGACCGTGTCCGTGCCGGCCAGCTCCTTGATCGTGGGCATGTCCAGGTGGTCGTAGTGGTCGTGCGAGATGACGACGACGTCGACCGGGCCGAGCGCGGCCAGCGGCACCGGCACGGGGTGCAGCCGCTTGGGCCCGGCGAAGGGGAACGGGGAGCAGCGCTCACCCCAGACGGGATCGAAGAGCACCCGGTGCCCGTCGATCTCGGCCAGCACACTGGAATGGCCCATCCATGTGATCCGCAGCCCGCTCGCCGGGGGTCTGGCCAGGTCGGCGAGGGTCGTGGCGTGCACGGGGATCAGCCCCGCCGGGGCTCGCCGCGCCCTCTCGTCCTTGCGGAAGTAGCTCTTCGCCATCTCCATGGCGGCACCGCCGGAGGGACGGACCTGGGCGCTCTCGGGGTTCACGAAGACCCCGTTCGCGAAGTGCGGGGATCTACGGATCCGCTCCAGCCGGGCACCGCTCGGGTCCGCGCCGAAGGCGGCGGGCCGCGCTGCGCGCAGCCCCGAGCTGAGAGAACGGGATCCGGAACCGGACACGGCACCTCCTGGTGGATTCGCTCAGGCATCCCATTATGGTCCGCCCCTCCGACAGCGCCGGGTCCGATCTGTCCCCGCACGATGCAATACTGATCAACTATTCAGTAGCTGTTTTTGTTCCCGCCGACCTCCTCTCCCTCCCCCCTCCACTCCACCTCCCCAGGCCACCCCGAGGAGCCCCATGACCACGCCTCCCTTCGTGTCCCTCACCTGGACCGACCACGTCACGGGTCAGCGGGGCTTTCTCGTCGTGGACCGGCTGGTGCGCGGGGTCTCCAGCGGCGGCCTGCGGATGCGCCCGGGCTGCACGCTCGACGAGGTCGCCGGACTCGCCCGCGGCATGACCATGAAGGAGGCGCTGCACTACGCCCCCGAGGGCCGTTACGTCCCGCTCGGCGGCGCCAAGGGCGGCATCGACTGCGATCCCCGGGGCCCGGAGGCGTACGGCGTCCTCGTGCGCTACCTGCGCGCGATGCGCCCGTACATCGAGAACTTCTGGACCACCGGCGAGGACCTCGGCCTCACCCAGGACCTGATGGACCGCGCGGCCACGGAGGCGGGCCTGGTGTCGACGATCCAAGCGGTCTACCCCCTCCTCGACGACGAGGAGGGGGCCCGGCGACGCCTCGCGGACGCCTTCGCGGTCCGGGTGGACGGCATCGGCATGGACGAGCTGGTAGGCGGCTGCGGCGTCGCCGAGTCCGTGCTCACGGCCCTGGACCGGGCCGGTACGCCGTACGCCGGGACGCGGGTCGCCATACAGGGCCTGGGCACCATGGGCGGAGCCACCGCCCGCTTCCTCGCCCGCGCCGGCCTCACGATCGTGGCCGTGGCCGACATCAAGGGCACCATCGTGAACCCCACCGGCCTGGACGTCGAAACACTGCTCGCCGCCCGGGACACCCACGGCACCGTCGACCGCTCCGCACTCCGCCCCGACGACCACGAGGCACCCGCAGACGCCTGGCTCGCAGCCGGCGCCGACGTGCTGATCCCCGCGGCGGTCTCCTACGCGATCGACACCACCAACCACCATCACATCACCGCCCGGCTGATCGTCGAGGCGGCCAACATGCCCGTCCTCCCGGCGGCCGAGGAACTGCTCGCCGCGCGCGGGGTCACCGTCCTGCCCGACGTCGTGGTCAACTCCGGGACGAACGCCTGGTGGTGGTGGACCCTGTTCGGTGACATCGGCCCCACCGCCGACGAGGCGTTCGCCCACACCCGGCGCTCCATGCGCGCCCTCGTCGACCTGATGCTCGCCCGAGCCGGGACCGACGGCACGACCCCCCGCGCCGCCGCGCACGCCATCGCCGCCGACCGTCTCCCGGCGATCACGGACCGCTTCGGCTGGCACCGCTGACAGGCTGCGGACGACCGGCACCCCTCGATCTCACACACCCGGCGGCTACCGGCCCGGCCCGAGGTGTCTCGAACGCTGCGGCGGTTGTCCGTGGGCCTGGGTAGGGTTGCCGCGTGGGCAGGGTGCGGTTGAGTGTGGCCGAGCGGCGTGCGGAGCTGCTCCGGGCCGCCATCGAGCAGATCGAGGCGCGGGGCGTGGCGGCGGTACGGATCGCCGACGTGGCCGCCGTCCTCGGCGTGAGCAACGCCTTGGTGCTCTACCACTTCTCGACCAAGGAAAGACTGGTGGCCGAGGCCTTCCGCTACGCCGCCGAGGAGGACCTGGCCCATCTCCGCAAACTCCTGGGCCGCCGCACCACGGCCCTGCGCCGACTCCGGGCGGCCGTCCGCTGGTACGCCCCGACCGGTCAGGCCAAGGGCTGGCGCCTCTGGATCGAGGGCTGGGCGGCCTCCCTCCGCGAACCCGCCCTGCGCGAGGTCACCCGCGACCTGGACAGACAGTGGAAGGCCGCGCTCACCGAGGTCATCGAAGCCGGCGTGGCGGCCGACGAGTTCCGCTGCCCGGACCCCTCGGCGACAGCCCTCCGCCTCACCGCCCTCCTGGACGGCCTGGCCGTACAGATGACGACGTACGACGGAGCCGTCTCCCGCGCCCGAGCCCAGGGCTGGGCCGACGAGGCCCTGGCCCACGAACTGGGCCTGACCCGCGAAACCTTGACAGCGGCGACCCGCTGAGCAAGCCGACCACCCCACGAAACCCCACGACGCCGAGAGGCTCCCGTCACGACGGCGGGACAGCCGCGAGACGGCGGAAGGGGCCGTGCCGGTGCGTCAGGACTGTCGCGTAGAGCGGCCCAGAGAGCCCGGCGCTACCCGCCCCCGAGCAGTAGGGCACCAAGCGACGGGCTGACGCACCGGCACGGCCCCGCCCCACCGAGCCGGCGCGCCCCAAAGGGGCGCGGGGAACTGCGCGAGCAGCCACAGCGCACAGGATCCCGCCCACGACGCAGCACCCCCACGACAGGAGCCCACCGCACCAACCCCGGCCGCCCCGAAGCCCCGGCCGCGCACCCGAACCGGCCAACCGCCGGAGGCACACCGCTCAGGCCACCGCCTCGATCCGCATCTTGATGTCGTCCGGCGACAGGTGCCCCTTCGCCGACACATGATCCCCGGACGACTCCCCCCGCAGCCGCCGCCCGATCCACGGCACCAGATACTCCCGCGCCCAGTGGATGTTGTCGCGGCGCATCTCGAGCGTGCCGCGCGGCGGCAGCGGAGGCCAGGGCTGATCGGGGTCGGCCGGAATGTCGACGCCCAGCGCCCGCCCGGCCCGCAGAGCGACCCGCGTGTGCCCCTCCGGCGACAGGTGCAGCCGGTCGAGATCCCAGGCCCGCCGGTCCTGCACCGTCTTCAGGGACCACAGGTCCAGCACAGGACATCCGTACCGGTCGGCGATGGCCCGCACGTGCAGGTTGTAGGTGGCGATCTTGCCCCGCAGATGCTTCAGCACCGGAACATCACGGGTGTCGAACCCGGTGGTCACCATGACCGTGCCGACAGCCGAAGTGAGCCTGGACACCGCCCGCTCGAACCGCTCGGCGACCTCGTCGGGATCGGTACCCGGCCGGATGATGTCGTTGCCGCCCGCACAGAAGGAGATCAGATCGGGCGCGAGTTCCAGTGCCCGCGGCACCTGGTCCTCCACGATCTGGTCGAGGAGCTTTCCCCGCACGGCCAAGTTGGTGTAATCGAAGTCGCCCTCGGGCACCCGGTCCGCGAGGAGGACCGCGAACCGGTCGGCCCAGCCGACGAACCGCCCGTCGGGTCCGGGATCGCCGACGCCCTCGGTGAAGCTGTCCCCCACCGCCACGTACGACCCGATCATTGATCTGCTGTCATTCGAATCGTCTGCCACATCGCCCCATGATTCACCTTCGGATGTGACCTACGCGACCGTAATAAGGGCTTGACGGACGGTGAGATAGACCACGCGTCAAGTGTTGGTCAACCCGGAATACACCAGGTCGGGATGGCGGCACCCCACCACCCCCACCCTCTCGCCCCCTCAGCGGCGACCGCTCGGCCTCCACACCCGGAAGTCCTCGATCCGGAAGTGACTCCAAGTGGTCCGGAAGGCGAAATGCCCACCCGTGTACGGCGCGGGATCGACGTGGTCGAACACGAGCCGCCCGTTGTTCCACCACTGAACCTTCGCCCCGTCGGAGACGATCCGAACGTGATTCGGCTCGTTCGCGACAAGCAGCGGCTCGGTGTAGTCATAGATCAGCGGTCGCACACCCGCCTCACCGACATACCGACGCAACCGCGTCGTCGTATTCGTGTTGGCGCCGTACCCGACGTAGTACGTCTTCAGATGGTCATACTCGGCAAGCGCACCTCCACGCGGAGTGGCGAAAAGATCGCCGGGCGACCGCACATCGACGGCGTTCCAGAAGTTGTTGAGGTCGGAAACCCGATCGTTGACCCCACCCGCGGAAACCGGCGTGGCCGTGTACTCGACGACGTAGGGCCCTTCCAGCTTCCGCTTGAACCAGACCGTGGCCCCGGCCGGCACATCCACCTCCAGCACACCACGCGAGGCCGTGACGGCTCCGTCCCTCTCCAACTCCACGGCCCACTGCCCGAGCCCGTGCCGGAAGTCGTCGGCGGCGATCAGCCGGCCGCGGCGCCGGCGCGTGGTCGCGGACGCCGTCCCCGCCGGGGCGAGCGCCGCGAGGGCGGCACCGACGGCGAGGGTTCCGAAGGCTCTACGGGTGGTCATGACGCTCCTTCTGTGGATGCCGTACGGGGAGTGACGGCGATGACGGGCCTGGGTATCCGGCGGGTCTCGGTGCCGAGGTAGTAGTCCGTGTACGTCGACTGGAGGTAGCCGCGAACGGTCCAGCCCAGCCGGTACGCGGCGTTCTGGGCGAGCGTGTAGAGACGGGTCCTGGTCGGCTCGGTGGTGGAGTAGAGCCGCAGGGCGGTGTGGTCGGCGGTCTCGGCGAGGATCTCCTCACGCCAGTCGCCGACGATGTCGCCGTAGAAGGGGGTCGCGTTGCGTGCCCCGGAGACGACACCGGCCGGGTCGAAGATCCTCGTGCTGGTCTCCGTCGCCGGGTCCCACTCGGAGACGTGGGTGAAGTCCAGGAGCTCCGAACCCTTGTCGCCGTCCCACCAGATGCGGAAGTTGACGCTGGGGGTGGTCGTGGCGACCTTGCCGTCCCGGACGTTGTGGACGCCGGCGCCGGGCGCGGTGACGTCGGCGGTGGACGTCCAGTACTCGTAGCCGGGGTGCTCCGGGTCGATGTCGCCGGTGCTGCCCCGGCCGACGTCGATGTCGGTGTCGTTCTCACAGTCGGCCGGGTGCCGGCCGGTGACCAGGCGCTCACCGGTGTCGGCGTCGTAGTAGTACCAGGGGAAGTCGGGGACGACGCCCAGCTCCGCCTGCTGGATGGCGAAGGCCTCCAGACCGGGGCGGTCGGGGTCGAGGTCGGCGATGTGGAAGCGGTCGCCGTGGCCGGCGCCGTCGACGACGTACCGGAGCGTGCCGTCGCCGTTCACGACGTAGTTTCCGTCGGCGATCTCGTCCTTGCCGTCGAGGTCGACGTCGACGGTACGGATCTGGTGGAAGCTGGTCGCGCCGCTGTCGGCAGGCACGACGTACTTCCAGCGGCGGGTCAGGTCCTTGCCGTCGAAGTCCCAGGTCTGGAAGAGAACGCGGAAGGCGCCGCGCCGGGCGCCGACCCGAGTGACCAGCTTGGTGACGAGACTGGGGTGGACGCCGTCGAGATGGGCGATGCCGAAGTGGCCGCCGGAGGGGCCGTCGGCGATGAAGTCGTCGGGGACGGGCTGCCGGGTCCGCTCGGTGCCGGTCGCGCCGTCGACGACCGAGACGAACTGACCGGCGGGTGATTCGGCGGTGACCCGCGTACCGTCCGCGAACGTCGTCCCGGCGGCCGTGTGCACAAGCACCTCGGCCCGACCGTCGCCGTCCAGATCGAACACCGTGACGTTGTCGTCGTTGCGGTACCCACCGATCGCCGTCGAACCGCTGATCGCGGCGGGCGCCGGATCGTTGGCGCCGTTACCGCCCACCTGGGTGTACGAACCGGGGCCGAGGTCGACCCGCCACAGCCGCTTTCCGGTCAGCGTGTACGCCTCCAGCAGGTCGGGCCGGTCCCGGGTCTGCGAGAGCCGGCTCACGACCAACTCGTACCGCCCGTCCCCGTCGAGGTCACCGGGCCAGGCGTGCTGCACGGTGTATCCGTCGGCCGCGGCGAGTGGAATCTCCGCATACCCCTGGCCGAAGCTCAGCCCCCGACTCGGCCTGCTTTCCCGCCCGTTGACGACGGCCCGCACGGTGTACGCACCCGTGCCACTGCTGTTGTCCTGGTACGTCGTCGACCTGGTGATCGGCACCCGGTTCAGCCGCTTGCCGCCCTTGTACACGTTGAACGCGATCGCGTCGCCGTACCGGGCGTAGTCCGTGCCTAGCAGCCGCCAGCTGAGAAAGGTGCCTCCACCGGACGGGACGGCGACCAGGCCTCGGTCCAGGTTCTCCACGACCCTACGCGGTGTCTCGGCGGTGTGGCCGGCGGGCGCGGAGAAGAGTCCGGCCAGCAGGGCGGCCGCGGTGAGGACGACGGTTCTTCGGCGTCGAACAGTACGCACTAACGCTCCTTGTCCAGAAGGGAGATGAGTCGGTCGGCCACCCTGAGGTGGCCCTGGGCGCTCGGATGGACGGTGTCGTGGAAGTCCCCGTCCGCCGCCGAGAGCCAGCCGGTCGTGTCGACGAACTCCGTGCGCCGGTCGGCGAGTTCGTCGACCACGGCGGCGATGTCGTCGGCGTGCGACCCGTCGAACGGGCGCAGCGCGAGGATGCGGGCGTGCGGTGCGGCCGTCCGCATCCGGACCAGGTAGGCACGGTAGGCGGGGCGGAACTCGGCCGGACCGTACGCCGTGTCGTTGGTGCCCTGGTTCACGACGATCACGTCGGCGTTCCGGTCCGAACGCGCCGGTGAGCCCGCATGGTTCCAGCCGTACGCGGAACCGGCGTCCGGCACTCCCCCGTTCCCGGTCCTGAGCACACCCTGCCGCCCGAACCCGACCTGGGTGAGCGAGGCGTGCAGGGCGTCGGCGACGAGGGTCGGGTAGGCGGCCGTGCCGTCCGCGCAGTCGGAGGTGTTGACCGCGCACAGGGCCAGGACACCCTGGGTGATGGAGTCGCCATAGAAAACCAACTCCCTTTTCCTGGCGTCATGTCGCGGCAGCAGGCGTCCCCGGATCCCGGTCAGCACCACCCCGGTCTCCAGCGGCGGCGTCCACCGGTTGGCCCGCGAGAAGACGTCCTTCACGGACAGCTCGACGGTATGCGGTCCGCGCCCCGGCGCCCCGATGTCGAGGTCGCTCCGGTCGACGGCATACAGTCGCTTCGGGCCACCGTCCACCGACACATAGATCTGCGCGGGCACGGTGACCGACGTGGCGTCGAACTGGGCGCGGACACTGCCGCCCGTGAACCGGAACCGCAGCCGGGAGCCGGAGTTGACGGTGACGGCGGCCTCGGCTGTGCGGCTCCAGTGGCCCTCGTAGACGAGCCGCCGGTCATCGGGCCGCACCAGGTCCGGCTCACCGGAGGCGAGCACGGGCGGAGTGGCGCCGGCCAGGAGCCCCACGGCCACCGCCGTACTCACGAGAACGCGGCTCCCGAGGACACGCCTCACGACAAGATCCGATCGCCGACCAGCACGAGATTCGGCGCCGCCGCCCGAAGTGACGGCGGTGCCCTTGATGACAGTGCGTCGGTCGACGCCGGACACGGAGACCCCCCAACGCTTAGAAAGCGCTTGCGGAGATCACTGTGTCCTCACACTCGCACCACTGTCGAGACTTCGATCAGCCATGCCACAAGACCGCAATACGGTGATCATGAATCGCCACGGGCCCCGGCGAGACCAGGCGATACGGAAGAAGGCCTGCCCGCCGGGAACGCCGAAGGCCGGCCCCCGGGATCACGGGGTCCGGCCTTCGATGCGGTCGGGCGGCAGAGCCTCAGACGCTGACGCCCTTCGAGCGAAGGTAGGCCAGCGGGTCCATGTCCGAACCGTAGTTGGGGGTGGTGCGGATCTCGAAGTGGAGGTGCGGCCCGGTGACGTTGCCGGTCGCGCCCGAGAGGCCGATCTGCTGACCGCCGCTCACGGACTGCCCCGCGGAGACGGAGATCGAGGAGAGGTGGGCGTACTGGGCGTAGTAGCCGTCGGCGAGCTTGATGACGACCTGGTTGCCGTACGCGCCGCCCCAGCCGGCGGAGACGACGGTGCCCGCGCCCACGGCCTTGAGACTGGTCCCGGTCGGAGCCACGAAGTCGACGCCGGTGTGGTAGCCGCTGGACCACATGCTGCCGGCGGTCTTGTACGCGGTGCCGACGGTGGCGCCCTGGATGGGCAGGCTGAAGCCGGAGCTGTTGGACGACGAGGACTGCCCGCTCGACGTGGAGGTCGACGCCTGGGTGTCCTTCGACTCCTGCGTCGACGAGCCGGAGGACTTCGACGACTGGGACGACTCGGAGGACTTCGACGACTCGGAGGACTGCGACAGCTGGGGCTTCGTCGACGACTGCGGCGTACCGCTCGACGCCGCCCGGCCACCGATGCTGAGCTTGAGACCCGGATGGATCAGCGACGGGTCGGAGCCGATCGCCGCCCGGTTGTCCGTGTAGAGCTGCTTCCAGCCCCCCTCGACGTCCTGCTCGTCCGCGATCCTCGAGAGGTAGTCGCCGACCTTCACCGAGTAGGTCTTGGTCGCCGCCTTCTTGGTGGCGGTCTTCTCCGCCTGCGCGGCCTTCTCGGCCTGCTCGATCCGTGCGCCCGCCTCGGCCGCGGCCTTCTCGGTGGCGATCGCGACCGTCTTCTCGGACACACCGGAAACGGCGGCCGTCGGGGTCGCGGCATGGGCGCCGGCGGCTCCGATCAGCGGCAGCGCGAGCGCCGCGCCACCGGTCCCGGCGGCGGCGATGGAGCGGGTGAAACGCTGGGACTTCGGACGGCGGTGCTTACCCTTCGCGGGCATGGTGAATTCCTCTCCGGCGCCTGCGAGGTGAGCTGTCGGGTGCGGACTGGAGATGCCCGGCCGTGCTTGCGCACGGCTTTACCCCTAGCCGTTCCGGAGACCGGAACAGGCGGTAATACCTGTGGGTCCCCCGCTCCTGCCGTGGATCGGGTCGGTACGCGGCTCCGGTCGGCGGCAGGATTGGGCGTCCGTCCGGATTGACGCCGAACGTAAGCGACTTGTGCCCACAGAGACAACCATTGGGACTTCCTGTGCGTCTTCCTCCCTGATCCTTACATCAATTCACGATCACGCTCCGTAAAAGACCGGTGTTGGGAATTTCCAACCACCCTGGAAACACCTACGAATTACGTGAACATGACGACAGCGGAACGTCACGAATATGACGCTGCTCACGCACCTACGACCCAGTAGGCTTTATTCCGGCGCTTGTTGGAATTACGACTCCATATCGGACAGTTCACTCAAGTGCGACGCAGGCGGATAACTGTCGCATCGAAATCACCGCGCAGCCCCGTCCGCAATCCGTGATGCAACAGCACGGCACCCCGGTGCAATTCACCCGTTTCGCGACACTCGTACGTTTCTGTCGGGTCGAGCCCGCGCAGCCGGAGCGGGGCGAGCGGCTCGCCGTAGTGCTGCGCCTGGAGCCAGGCGAGGACGACGACCTCGTCGCCGTGGACGTACTGCACGGCGCTCAGCCCGCCCGTCGGCGGCCGCAGCCGGTAGAGGTCGCCGCGCTGCACGACCGGCCGGATCTCCTTGTACAGCTCCACCCAGCCCCGCGCCTCGGCCAGCTCCTCCTCCGCCCACTCGGTGAGGTCACCGCCGACGCCGAGCACACCCGCCATGGCACTGACGAAGCGGAACCGCAACGTGCTGACCCGGCCGTTGAGCTGGTTGTTCGGGCTGTCGGTGACCCACGCGGCCATGGTCCGGGCCGGATGGATCTGACTGAAGCCGTGCTGGATGGCGAGCCGGTCGAGCGGATCGGTGTTGTCGGACGTCCACACCTGGTCCGTCCGCGCCATGACCCCGAGGTCGATACGACCGCCGCCGCCCGAGCACGACTCGAACGCCACCCCCGGGTGCGCGGCCCGCAGCCGGTCCAGCAGGGCGTAGAAGGCGCGCACGTGCTCGACCCACAGCTTCTGCGGATACGGCTCTCCGGGCCAGCCGGCATCGGTGAAGCAGCGGTTGAAGTCCCACTTCACATAGTCGATCGGCGCGCTGGAGAGGAGGGCGTCCAGCCGTTCCCAGAGGTATTCCTGGACGTCCTCGCGCGCGAGATTGAGTACGAGCTGATTGCGCAGCTCCGTCCGCTTTCGTCCCGGTTGGAACTGTGCCCATTCGGGGTGCGCCCGGTACAGCTCACTGTCCGGGTTGACCATCTCGGGCTCGACCCAGATGCCGAACTGCATTCCGAGGGCGTGCACGGAGTCGGCGAGCGGCTTCAGTCCCTTCGGGAAGCGCTGCGGGTTGGGCGTCCAGTCGCCGAGGCCGGCCCGGTCGCTCGTACGCGCCCCGAACCAGCCGTCGTCCACGACGAACAGCTCGATCCCGATGGCCGCCGCCCGCCGCGCGAGCGTCCCCTGCTGCTCCTCGGAGATGTCGAACTCGGTGGCCTCCCACGAGTTGAAGAGCACCGGTCGGTCCTGGTCCGCGTCCGGGATGACGTACGTCCGCTGGTACGCGTGCCAGGCACGGCTCGCCCCGCCGAAGCCGCCGTCGCTCCACAGGCCGGCGAAGACGGGGGTGGTGAACCTCTCGCCGGTGTCCAGCCGCAGCAGACCGGACTCGTCGTATCCGGCGCCGCCGGTGATCTGCACGCGCGCGTCCGGGAGTTGGGCGACCGCGATCCGCCAGGACCCCGACCAGCCCAGGGCACAGCCGTAGACCTCGCCGCGCTCTTCGGTGGCGGCGGCGTCGAGGGCGACCCAGGGCAGGTGCTGGTGCCCGGTGTGCCCGCGCCGGCTGCCGATGACCTTCTCGCCGTAGGTGAGGTCCCCGCGCACGAGCCGGGACTCGGCCGCCCACCGCCCGTGCAGCTGGGACAACCGCCAGGCCTCCTCCTCGCGCGGCGGCAGGGTCCAGGTCGCCGAGTCTGCCCGCAGCAGCTCCACCGCCGGCCCTTCGTTGGCGAGGGTCACCCAGCGTTCGATCACGTCGTCGCGCATCCGGTAGTGCAGCGTGATCCCGAGTCCGTCGTCGATGAACCGCAGCCGCAGCTCGTCGCCGTCGGCCTCGTACTCCTGGAACGTCCACTCGGTGCCGCGCCGCTCGTCCGTGCGCACGGAGAGGGCGGGACGGGTGAAGCGGGGACCGCCCTCGACGGGGTACTCCTCGTGTCCGTCGACCGGGGCCTCGAACGGCCAGTACGGCAGCTGCTGGCGGGCGGCCAGCTCCTCGGCGTCGGCGAGCGCGATCCGGGGACCCCAGTGCAGGTGCAGCAGCTCGTCGTTCTCCGTGAGCCGCAGGGCATAGCTGCTCCTGGGCCCGGTGAGAAGCCAGGTCCGGCTGTCTGCGCCGATTTCCAACATCAAGCCCCCACAGATTCGAACAGGTGCGATCGGGCTTCAACATCATCGCAGGTAGCCGCGGGCGCTCGACGGCACCTGTGGACAACTGCCGACGGTCCTTCACGGCGCCTGTGGACGACTGCCGGAAGTCGACCTCCGCAGCATCTGTGGACGACCGCCACGGGCCCGCGGCGCCCCCCTGTGGACAACTCCTTGGCGTACGCACCGATGTCGTATCGTCGAGTGCGCGTCTCGGTGTCGAGTGCGTGCCCGTCGACGATCGGCGCCGACGGCCGGATGGGAGGAGCCCCAGTGACGCAGCAGGTCCCGTCGACCGAGCCCGAGCTGACCGGAGTGCGTAATTTCCGCGATGTGGGTGGTCTGCCGACCGTGGACGGCCGTCGGGTGCGTCACGGGGTGCTGTTCCGCAGTGGCCACCTCGCGCACGCGACCGACGAGGACGCCGCGTTCCTGGCCTCCCTGGGCCTGCACACGGTCTTCGACTTCCGTAACGCGGCCGATCAGAAGCTGGAGGGCCCGGACGTCGAGCTGCCCGGCGTGCTCAATGTGAATCTTCCGCTGAGCGACCCGGCGGACGGCGCCGAGTTCTGGAAGATGGTCCGGGACGGCGACCTGGACCAGCTGCGCGCGCTGCTGGACGGCGGCCAGGCGGCCGGCCGGATGATCGCCTCCTACCGGACGATCATCAAGTACCGCACGGCCGAGCACTCCCGTGTGCTGCACGCGCTGGCCGAGGACAGCGTGCCGACGTTGATGCACTGCGCGGCGGGCAAGGACCGCGCGGGCCTCTCCATCGCCATCACGCTCCTCGCCCTCGGCGTCGAACGCGAGGCCATCGTCGCCGACTACCTGGAGTCCAACGCCAAGCACCGCCGCTACAGGGTGCACCGCAGCAGCACCTCCGCGAGCGCCTACTCCCCGGAGGTCATGCAGCTGCTGAGCCCGCTCTTCGACGCCCGCGCCGAGTACCTCCAGACGGCCTTCGACACCGTCGAGGAGACCTGGGGCGATGTGGACACGTATCTGGAGCAGGGTCTGAAGGTGACCCCAAAGACCCGGGAGCGGCTGCGCGAGCGCCTGCTCGACTAGAGGAGCGCCTGCGCGGCCAGAAAGCGATCCCGTCGGCCGTGCGGCTACTGCTTGGCGCCCAACTCGAACAGCAGGTAGATGAAGGCCGCGAAGACATGGCCGACCGCGATGTAGATGATGAGCCGCACCCACAGGGCGCGGGGGAACTTCTCTTCCAGGTCGGTCATGGGGTCTCTCCGGGGGTGATCGGCCCGAGGCACAGCGCGGCGGTCGGGCTCTGCAGAAGGGTGTGGACGAACAGGAGGTCGGCGCCGTCGTGGTCGGCGGCGGCGATGCGGTGGGGGGTCAGCGAGTCGAAGTGCGCGCTGTCCCCGGGCGTGAGCAGATGCGCGGTGTCCCCGAGGCGCAGCCGCAGCCGTCCCTTCAGGACGTAGAGCCACTCCTCGCCGGGATGCACCCGCACGATGTCGCCCTGCGCGCCGTGCGGCACATGGACGCGCAGCGCCTGCATACCGCGCCCGGGCGCGCCCGCCTGCCAGTACGTCCAGCCGCCGGCCTGGGTGGGCTCCATGTCGGGCGCGCGCAGTACGGCATCCCGCTCGGCCACGGTCTCGCCGAGCAGCTCCGAGACCGTCGTAGCGTAGATACGGGCCAGCGCGAGCAACATAGGCAGCGAGGGCTGGCGCTGCCCGGTCTCCAGCCGGGAGAGGTGTGCGGGCGAGAGCGAGGCGGCGCGGGCCGCGGCCTCCAGGGTGAGAGAGGCCCGGCGACGCAGGGCCCGCAACTGCGGGGCGACGGCGGGCAGCGCCTCGTCCAGCGGGGGCTCGGGAGGGTTCGTACCCTCGGAGGGGCTCATGCCCTCCATTCAGCCGCAGCTTTGCCTCTGCGGCAAATTTCTTGCCTCAGAGGCAAAGTCAGCCGCGAAGTCGCACCCCTACGGGCCCCTCTAGCGGTTGGCCACCGCCTGTTTCACCAGCGTCTTGCCGAAGTCCCACATCAGCCCGCCCCCGCTGTGCGCGTCATCCATCACCTCCGTGAAGGCCTCGACGAACCGGTCGACCTCCCGCTCCCCGATGACCAGCGGCGGGATCAGCTTGATCACCTCCAGGTGGTCGCCGGAGACCTGGGTGAGGATGCGGTGCCGTTGCAGCAGCGGCACGACGACCATCTGGGCGAACAGTCCCTTGCGGGTGGCCTGGAGCATCGTCCAACGGCTGCGCAGCTTCAGCGACTTGGGTCTGCCGAACTCGATGCCGATCATGAGTCCTCGGCCGCGTACGTCGCCGAGCAGCTCGTACTTGTCGACCAGTGCCGCGAGCCGGGCCTTCAGCAGCTCACCCGTGGCCCGGGCGCCCGCCACGATCCGCTCGTTCTCCATGACCGAGAGGACGGCGAGGCCGGCGGCCATGGCCTGGGCGTTGGAGCCGAAGCTCGCCGAGTGGACGAGGACGCGGTCCATCGACGAGTAGACCTTCTTGAAGATCCACTCCTTGCCGAGGGTCGCGCCGACCGGGACATAGCCGCCGGAGAGCGCCTTCGCCACGCACACCAGGTCCGGCTCGACCCCGTCCTCGTGCTGGTAGGCGTAGAAGTCCCCGGTCCGCCCGAGCCCGGTCTGCACCTCGTCGACGATCAGCAACGCCTTGTGCCGGTGCAGCAACTCCTGGGCGGCGCGCAGATAGCCGGGCGGCGCCTCGTGCACGCCCTTGCCCTGGATGGGCTCGACGACGAGGGCGGCCACGTCGCCCTTCTTCAACTCCCTTGCCAGCGCGTCGAGATCACCGAGCGGTACGGCCGTGTCGGGCAGCAGTGGCGCGAAGCCGTCCCGGAAGCCGTCCTCGCCGTTCACGGAGAGCGAGCCGGTGGTGAGCCCGTGGAAGGCGTGGTCGCAGTACAGCACGCGGGGTCTGCCGGTGGCGTACCGGGCGAACTTCAGCGCGGTCTCGACGGCCTCCGTGCCGCTGTTGCCGAAGAACACCCGGTCCAGGTGCGGACTGTGGGCGAGCAGCTTCTCGGCGAGCAGTCCGGGCAGCGGCTGGCAGTCGAAGCGGGTCAGGTCGGCCAGCCCCGCGTCGAGCACGTCGTGCAGTGCCTTGCGGACCACGGGGTGGTGGCGGCCGAGCCCCATCACCCCGAACCCGGCGAGCATGTCCAGGTAGTCGTTTCCGTCCGCGTCCCAGAAGTACGCGCCCTCGGCCCGCTCGTAGACCTTGTCGAAGCCGATGGTGTGCAGCATGCGCGGGAGCTGGTGATTGAGGTGCCGGGCGTGGAGTTCGTAACGCTCGGCGCCGCGCTCGGCCAGGAGTCTGCCGAGGTCGAACTCCTCGGTATCGGCGGCGGGTTCCACGGTGGTCATTCCGGTTTCTCCTTGGAAAGCTCGGCCTCGGAAAGGTCCCCCTTCGCGAACTCGTCCCTGGCGGCCAGCGAGGCGCTGATCCGCCCGGCGATCTCGACCGGCGTCAGACCTATGTCCGCCAGCACCTCCGCGCGCTTGGCGTGCGGGAGGAACTGCTCCGGAATCCCGAACCGCCGTACGGGTACGTCGACCTCGGCGTCCCCCAGCGCGAGCTCGACCGCCGAACCGACCCCGGCCGCCCGGCTGTTGTCCTCCACGACGGCCACCAGCCGGTGTTCGTCGGCGAGCCACGGCAGCGCCGGATCGACCGGCTTGACCCAGCGCGGGTCGACGACGGTGCAGCCGATGCCCCGCGTCTCCAGCAGCTCGGCGGCCTGCAGACACACCGACGCCATCACGCCGACGGCGACCAGCAGCACCTTCGGACGATCCGAAATCTCCGAGGACCCCGAGGACCCCGAGAAGGGGGACCGGTGCAGGACGTCCATGCCGCCCACCCGCTCCAGGGACGGGATCTCCGGCCCCACCGACTCCTTCGGGAACCGGATCAGCGTGGGAGCGTCGTCCACGGCGACCGCCTCCCGAAGCTGTGCCCGCAGCTGCTCGGCGTCGCGCGGCGCGGCGATCCGCAGCCCCGGCACGACCTGGAGAACGGACATGTCCCACATGCCGTTGTGCGACGCGCCGTCGACACCCGTCACACCGGCCCGGTCCAGGACGAAGGTGACCCCGCACCGGTGCAGCGCCACGTCCATCAGCAGCTGGTCGAAGGCCCGGTTGAGGAAGGTCGCGTAGACGGCCACGACGGGGTGGAGACCGCCCGTCGCAAGCCCCGCCGCCGAGACCGCAGCATGTTGCTCGGCGATCCCGACATCCCACACCCGGTCCGGGAACTTCTCCGCGAACTTGCCGAGCCCCACCGGGTGCAGCATGGCCGCCGTGATGGCGACGACGTCCTCGCGTTCGTCCGCGATGCGTACGATCTCGTCTCCGAAGACCGACGTCCAGGACGGTCCGCCGGCAGGTGTGAGCGGTTCGCACGTCAGCGGGTCCATCACGCCGACCGTGTGGAAGTGGTCCTCCTCGTTGGCGAGCGCGGGCTCGTACCCGCGGCCCTTCTGCGTAAGGCAGTGGACCAGGACCGGCCCGTGGAAGCGCTTGGCGCGGCGCAGCGCCGACTCGACGGCCTTGGTGTCGTGCCCGTCGATCGGGCCGACGTACTTCAGGCCCAGGTCCTCGAACATGCCCTGCGGCGCGAACGCGTCCTTGAAGCCCTTCTTCGCCCCGTGCAGCGCCTCGTAGACCTCCTTGCCGACGACCGGGGTGCGCAGCAGGACCTCCTTGCCCCAGGCGAGGAACTGCTCGTAGCCGTCGGTGGTGCGCAGCGTCGCGAGGTGGTTGGCGAGGCCGCCTATGGTCGGGGAGTACGAGCGCTCGTTGTCGTTGACGACGATGATCAGCGGCCGGTCCTTGGCGGCCGCGATGTTGTTGAGCGCCTCCCAGGCCATGCCGCCGGTCAGCGCGCCGTCGCCGATGACCGCGACCACATGGCCCTTCTCCCGCTGCACCTGGCGGGCCTTGGCGAGGCCGTCCGCCCAGCCGAGGGCGGTGGAGGCGTGGCTGTTCTCGACGATGTCGTGCTCGGACTCCTCGCGCGACGGGTAGCCGGACAGGCCGCCCTTGCCGCGCAGTTTGGAGAAGTCCTGACGCCCCGTCAGGAGCTTGTGCACATAGCTCTGGTGACCGGTGTCCCAGACGATGCGGTCGACGGGTGACTCGAAGACCCGGTGGAGCGCGATGGAGAGTTCCACCACCCCCAGATTGGGCCCCAGGTGACCACCGGTCCTGGCGACCGCGTGCACCAGGAACTCCCGGATTTCTTCGGCCAGTTCACCGAGTTCCGCCTCGGTCAGCGCCTTCAGGTCGCGCGGTTGCCGGATGCTCTCCAGAATCGTCACGTCGGGCCCCCTCTCGATCCGTGCTCTCTCAGTCCGTGTTGTCAGCTCACGGTGACCGCCGGCTCCCCCGACGCGACGCCGTCCTTCTCCATCTGCTCGGCGATCTTCATCGCCTCGTCGATGAGGGTCTCCACGATCTTCGACTCGGGCACGGTCTTGATGACCTCGCCCTTCACGAAGATCTGCCCCTTGCCGTTGCCGGAGGCGACCCCCAGGTCCGCCTCCCGCGCCTCTCCGGGTCCGTTGACGACGCAGCCCATGACGGCTACCCGCAACGGCACCTCCATGCCCTCAAGACCGGCGGTCACCTCGTCCGCGAGCCGGTACACATCGACCTGCGCCCGCCCGCACGACGGACACGAGACGATCTCCAGCCGCCGCTGCCGCAGGTTCAGCGACTCCAGGATCTGGATGCCGACCTTGACCTCCTCGGCCGGCGGGGCACTGAGCGAGACCCGGATCGTGTCGCCGATCCCCTCGCTGAGCAGTGCCCCGAAGGCGACCGCGGACTTGATGGTCCCCTGGAAGGCCGGACCGGCCTCGGTCACCCCCAGGTGCAACGGGTAGTCGCACTGGGCCGCCAGCTGCCGGTACGCCTCGATCATCACGACCGGGTCGTTGTGCTTGACCGAGATCTTGATGTCCCGGTAGTCGTGCTCCTCGAACAGCGACGCCTCCCACAGCGCGGACTCCACCAGCGCCTCCGGCGTCGCCCTGCCGTACTTCTGGAGCAGCCGCTTGTCGAGCGAGCCGGCGTTGACCCCGATCCGGATCGGAGTGCCGTGGTCCTTGGCCGCCCGCGCGATCTCCTTGATCTTGTCGTCGAACTGCTTGATGTTGCCGGGGTTCACCCGCACCGCCGCGCAGCCGGCCTCGATCGCCGCGAACACGTACTTCGGCTGGAAGTGGATGTCCGCGATCACCGGGATCTGCGACTTGCGGGCGATGGTCGCGAGGGCGTCCGCGTCGTCCTGCGTGGGGCTGGCGCCGCGGACGATCTGGCAGCCGGACGCGGTGAGTTCGGCGATCTGCTGCAGGGTGGCGCCGACGTCCGACGTACGGGTCGTCGTCATCGACTGCACCGACACCGGGGCCCCGCCCCCGACCGCCACCGACCCGACCTGGATCTCTCGCGACACGCGCCGCTCGGCGATCGGCCGGACCGGTACCTCGGGAACGCCCAGGGACACGGCGGTCATCACATCACCCCTGGTTCCCGTGGTTCCCGTGGTTCCCGTGGTTCCCGGAGACCGTCTCGCGCATGGCGCGCAGGGACTCCTTCAGCGATCCCATGGTGGCGAGGACGGCGGTCGGCTCGTAGCCGCAGTGCGCCATGCAGTTGGCGCAGCGCGGGTCCTTGCCGCGGCCGTACGCGTCCCAGTCGGTGTCCTCGATCAGCTCCCGGTACGTCGTGACGTAGCCGTCGCTCATCAGGTAGCAGGGCTTCTGCCAGCCGAAGAGCGAGTAGTTGGGGATCGCCCACGCCGTGCACGGGAAGTCGACCTTGCCCTCGAGGAAGTCGAGGAACAGCGGCGAATGGTTGAGGCGCCAGCGTCGCCGGTTGCCACCGGAGAAGGCCTTCTTGAACAGTTCGCGGGTCTGCTCGACGCCGAGGAAGTGCTCCTGGTCGGGCGCCTTCTCGTAGGCGTAGGCGGGCGAGATCATCATCTCGTCGACCTGGAGGTCGTCGTTGAGGTAGTTGAGGACCTCGATGATGGTCTGCGGGGTGTCGGTGTTGAAGAAGGTCGAGTTGGTGGTCACCCGGAAGCCGCGCCTCTTGGCCTCCTTGATGGCGGCCACGGCCTCGTCGAACACCCCCTCCTTCGCGACCGACTCGTCGTGCCGCTCCCGCAGCCCGTCGATGTGCACGGCGAACGCGAAGTACGGCGAGGGCTTGAACTTCTCCATCTTCTTGCGCAGCAGCATGGCGTTGGTGCACAGGAAGACGAACTTCTTCCTGGCCACCAACTGCCGCACGATCTCGTCGATCTGAGGGTGCATCAGGGGTTCGCCACCGGCGATCGACACCATCGGCGCGCCGGACTCCAGGACGGCGCCCACGGCCTGCGCCACCGGCATGCGCTGCTTGAGGACGCCCGCCGGGTGCTGGATCTTGCCGCAGCCCTCGCACTTCAGATTGCAGGCGTAGAGCGGTTCCAGCTCGACGATCAGCGGGAACTTGTCCCGCTTGCGGAGCTTCTGTTCAGCGAGATAGGTCGCTACCTTGATGGACTGGCGGAGCGGCATGGCCATCTGGCTCACCTCCTGGGGAGCAGCAAAGAACGGTGCCATTCGTAGTAAGCGGGAAGAACGGCACGAAGGACGCGGAAGGCTGATATTCCACCGCGCACCGTGCCGATCCGGACCAGTTCATGTTCTGGAGCGTCCACGACCACCCGGACGGCCGCAACCGGGCGTACTCCCGATCTCACGGCGCAGTGGAGCGTGACCGCGGACTCCATGTCGACCGCGAGTGCGCCGGTCGCGAACAGCTCGGACCGTTCCTGACCGCGTACGACGTGATCGGATCCGGTGAGCGGGCCGGTGTGGACCTTCCGCCCGGGCACCGTGCGCTCCAGCTCTTTGACCAAACGTCTGGTAGACGCACAGGGTGTGACGGCACCGCCGGGCCCCCAGGTCTCCTCGGCGACCACCAGGTCACCGGGGTGCATACCGGGAGCGAGTCCGGCGCAGAACCCGGTGGCCAGTACGGCCGCGTCGCGCAGCGCCGGGTCGGCGAGCAACCGAGTGACGGACCGCTCGGCTGCCCTCGGCCCCATGCCGGTGCGCAGCACGGTGACCGGGCCCCCGGCACCGCCCCGGTCGCCGCTGCGCAGGGCGAGCTGCTCGATGCCGAGCGCGCAGGCGATCAGCAGCGGGGCCGGGGCGGAGGCCGCGTTCATCAGCTTCCCTTGGCTTTCAGAACGGCCGGCTCGCCATGGACGTACCGGCCGAGCGCGGTGAGCGGGAAGACCTGGCGGTAGAGGTGGTAGTTGATCGAGAAGTCCCAGGGGAAGCCGGTGCCGGTGAAGTACGGCTCGTCCCAGGACCCGTCCTCCCGCTGGGTCTGGGCGAGCCACTCGACGCCGCGCTCGGTGGCCTTTGCGTCCCGTTCCCCCGCCGCCAGCAGCGCGAGCAGGGCCCACGCGGTCTGGGAGGCGGTGGAGGCGCCCTTCCCGCCCCACTCGGCGGGGTCGGGGTAGGAGCGCAGGTCCTCGCCCCAGCCGCCGTCGTCGTTCTGCACGGCCTCCAGCCAGGCCACGGCCCGGCGGATCGCGGGGTGCGCGGCGGGCAGCCCGGCGGTGACCAGCGCCGGAACCACCGAGCCGGTGCCATAGACGTAGTTGACGCCCCAGCGGCCGAACCACGCGCCGCTCGCTTCCTGTTCGGCGAGCAGCCACTCGATGCCGCGCCGGGTGCGCGGATCGTGGGACAGTCCCTCGACCGCGAGCATCTCCACCACATGCGCGGTGACGTCGGCGGACGGCGGGTCGATCACCTCGCCGAAGTCGCAGAACGGCAGGCGGTTGGGGAACGGGCTGGTGTTGTCGACGTCGAAGGCGCCCCACGCCCCGTTCCTCGACTGCATGCCGACAGTCCAGCGCACCCCGCGCCGGATGGCCTTCTCCATTCGCTCCGGTTCGTGGTGCTTGACCCGGCGCAGCGCGAGGACCACCTCGGCGGTGTCGTCGATGTCGGGGTAGTTGTCGTTGTGGAACTCGAACGCCCAGCCACCCGGCGGGAGTTGGGGCCTCTTCACCGCCCAGTCGCCAGGGCGGACGATCTCCTCGCCGAGCATCCAGTCCGCGGCCTTGACGAGTTGGGGATGGTCGGCGGGCAGGCCCGCGTCGGCGAGCGCGATCGCGGCGAGGCAGGTGTCCCACACCGGGGACTGGCACGCCTCGATCATCCGGGCCCCGTCCTCACGCCACACGGCGAACCGGTCGAGGGACTCCAATCCGGCCCGCATCACGGGGTGCCGGAGGTCGTAGCCGAGCAGGTGCAGCGCGATGATCGAGTACACGGCCGGCGGCTGGATGCCGCCCCAGCAGCCGTCGTTCTCCTGCCGCTCGACGATCCAGCGGGCCGCGCTGTTCAGGGCCGCCTTGCGCAGCGGCTTCAGCGCCACTTTGTGGTAGCCGTGCAGGACCTTGTCGAGCCGCTGGAAGGCGCCCTCCCAACTGCCCAGCGGATCAAGGGGCTTGGGCGGGTTCGGGCGCCCCGGGTCGGTGTGCAGCTCGTCGAGCGGGAAGGGCGCGGGCCGCACCGGGCGCTTCGCCGAGACGACGGTCAGCGGCACGATCGTCTGGCGGGCCCAGCAGCCGAAGTCGTAGATGTTCAGCGGCATCCACTTCGGGAAGTAGACGATCTCCGGCGGCATCTCCGGCAGATCGTCCCACTTCCACCAGCCGAACAGCGCCAGCCAGATGCGGGTGAAGACCCGGGCGGCGGCGATCCCGCCCCGCTCCCGGATCCACGCGGACGCCGTCGCCAGGCGCGGCTCGTCCGGGTCGTCCCCTGCCAGCCGCAGCGCGACATACGCCTCGATGGTGGCGGAGAGGTCGGGTGGGCCGCCGTAGAACGTGGCCCATGTTCCGTCCGGGCGCTGCTCGCCTCTGATGAAGAGCGCGGCGGCCTGGGTGGTCTTCTCGTCGCGGATGCCCAGGAACTGACGGAGCAGCAGGTCCTCGGCGTCCATGGTGACGTTGGTCTCCAGGTCGCCCTTCCACCAGCCCTGGGCATCCTGCCGGGAGAGCAGGTGATCGGTGGCGCGTCGTACGGCGTGCGCGGCGGCCTCCTGGACCTCTGCCGCCACCGGGGTGTCGTGGTCGGTGTCGCTGGCCGAGGGGGCGCGGGGCGGCAGTGCCCCGGTGCTTCCGTCGGTCGTCGCTGTCATGGCTTCCCCTTTGTGCAGTGGACGGATCTCTCTGCGGTGGGTCAGCCGTCGGCCGGTGCGTGTCCGGTGACGAGGCACCGGCCGGCGACTACGCGAGGGCTATTCGACCGATGGCGGTCGGCTCCTGGGTGATGGCGATCATCTCTTCCGTACGACGACGAAGTCGGCGAGCGCCGCGAACTCGTTCCGCACCCGCTCCGGCATCCGGATCGAGTCCAGCGCCTCGATGGCGTTTCCGTGCTGGCGGCGCGCCTCCTCGGCGGTCCACTCCCGGCCGCCCGCCTCCTCGATGAGGGCGGCGCGGACGGCGAACTCCTCCTCGGAGAAGTTCTCGAAGTCGTTGCTCTTGGCGTCGGCGGCGAGCAGTTCACCGAGCTGCTCCGAAGCCGGGCCGCCCGCCGCGAGCGCGGCCACGACCGGCAGGGACTTCTTGCGCTGGCGCAGGTCGCTCCAGGTCTGCTTGCCCGTGGAGACCGGGTCGCCCCAGATGCCCAGCAGGTCGTCGACGGCCTGGAAGGCGAGGCCGAGGTGGTAGCCGTACTTCTCCAGCGTGTCGGCGGTGCGGTCGTCCGCGCCGCCGAGGACGGCGCCGATGGAGCAGGCGCAGGCGAGCAGGGCGCCGGTCTTGTTGCCCTCCATCTCCAGGCACTCCTCGACGGTCACCCGCTCGCGGTGCTCGTAGGAGATGTCCTGGGCCTGTCCGTCGATGAGGGCGCGGGTCGCCGTGGTGACGCGGCGGGTGGCGCGGGCCGCCTCGGCGGTGCCGAGTTCGAGGAGGATCTCGTTGGCGAGGACCATCAGGGCGTCGCCGACGAGGATGGCCTGGGCGGGGCCGTGGACCTTCCAGACGGTGTCGCGGTGGCGGCGCTGTTCGTCGCCGTCCATCAGGTCGTCGTGCAGGAGCGAGAAGTTGTGCACCAGTTCCACCGCGACCGCGCCGGGGATGCCGACCTCGGGTGCGGCGCCGGTGACCTCGGCGGACATGACGGCAAGTGCGGGACGTACGGCCTTGCCGCCGTCGCCGTCCGCCGGGTTGCCGTGGGCGTCGATCCAGCCGAAGTGGTAGGCGGCGACGGTGTCCATGGGAGACGCCAGCCGATCGACGGCCGCCCGCAGCACGGGGGTGGCCAGGGTCCGCCCGCGCTCCAGCAGCGCGGTCACGTCCACCGCGGTCCTCGCAGCGGCCGTCGCGGCCGGGGGCACAGTGGGCACAGTCTCTCCAGATGTCGAAGTGTTCGCGGTACCGAGAGTGCGGGAACCGGTCCTGTGCGCTTCGAGCGTCACGCGGCCTCCTCGTGGTCGAAGAGGTGATCCCGGGGCCGGCCCAACGCGGCGAGGGCGGCGTCCGCCGCGCCGATGCCGCTGCGGACCGCACTCTCCATGGTCGCGGGCCACCCGGTGGCGGTCCACGCTCCGGCCAGGTACAGGCCGGGTGCCTTGGTGCGGGCGCCGGGCCTGAGCCGTCCGACGCCAGGGGTGGGAGCGAACGTCGCGGCGCGCTCCCGGGTCACGAAGAAGTCCTTCACCCGCGCGGGGCGCGCGGAGGGCAACAGCCGTTCCAGCTCGGGCAGATACCTCTCGCGCAGCGCGGACACGGGCGTGTCGATCTCGTCCTGCGCGGCCGACTGCGACAGCGCCAGGTACTGGCCCTCGCTCAGCCCGGACGCCTCGGTCCGGTCGAAGACCCACTGCACGGGCGAGCCGAGCGCCGCGAAGAACGGCTTGGTCAGCACCTTCCGGTCGTACACCACATGGACGTTGAGGATCGGCGCGGTGCCGATCTCCAGCAGCCGCCCGGGCTCGTCGAGCGCTCCCTCGGGCAGCAGGTCGTACGTCTCGCGGTGCGGTACGGCGAGGACGACCGTGTCGGCGTCGAGGCTCTCGCCGGGAACCTCGACCCGCCAATTCCCGTTCCCCAGAGGGGAGATGGAGGTGACGCGTGTACGCAATACGGTACGGACACCCGCCGAGTCGAGCGCCTTGCGGGCCAGCCGGTCGTGCAGTTCACCCAGCGGGACATGGGCCCAGCCGATGTCGGCCGCGCCCGGGTCGGACAGCAGACCTGTCTTGAACATCATCGCGGCGAGCCCGAGGGAAGCGTCCTGGGCCACCGCGTTGAGGGTGGCGACCCCCACGAGGTCCCACAGTGCCTCGACGGCCCGCGCGGACTGACCGTGCGCGGCCAGCCAGCCGCCGAAGTCCCGTTCGTCCAGCGCGGGATCGGCGAGGTCGAGTGCCTTGAGCGCCAGTGCGGCACGTCCCACCTTGGCGCGCTCGGTGAGCGAGAGATGGGTGTACGTGGCCAGGCTGCGCCCCAGATGCAGGGGTACGGGCAGCGCGTCGCGCCGCAGTCTGCCGAGCCGTCGCCCCGGCCTGCCCCCGGCGTCGAGAACCGGCACGTCGAGACGATCCTGCAATGGTGCGAGCGCGGCCCCGTCGAGGCGGTCGAGGAACCAGCGGTAGGCGGTGCAGCACCGCAGATACACATGCTGTCCGTTGTCGACGGTCAGATCGCCGCGCTGGAAGGAGAAGGCGAGTCCGCCCAGGCGGGGCCGACCTTCCAGGAGGGTGACGTCCACGCCCGCGTCGGCGAGCGAGAGCGCGGCGGTGATGCCCGCCAGTCCCCCGCCGACCACCACGGCCGTGTTCCGGGGGCGGCCCGTACGGTCCGCGTCCAGCAGTCCCACGGACTGTGCGCCGTCGGTCATCGTGCACCCTCCCCTGCCGGTCCGCCGAGGAGCTGGATCGGTCCGCGGGCGGCCGTTGCAGTCAGGGACGCCCTCATGTTGCGGAGGGTTGCGTACCACTTTTTCCCGATGGGTTCACCTTCGGCCGGATCGTCCATCAGACGCGCCTCCTCACGGTACGGCGCGACACATGGCGGGCGTCCAGACCGGAGAGGCCGCGTACGGCGACGTAGGCCTTCTCCCGGCCGGGCAGCGAGACCCGGCCGCGCAGTACGGCCTCCGGCTCGCGCTCGATGCGGTCGAGCAGCCGCCGGTAGATGCCGGCCATGGCGGCGACACAGGCTCCGCTGCGCCGGTCGAGCATCGGCAGCAGTCGATAGCCCTCGGCGAACAGGGCGCGGGCCCGGCGCACTTCGAAGTGCACCAGACCCGCGAAGTCGGAGTCGGCCGGCGGGAGAGGCCCGGCGAACCCGGCCGAGCAGCCGAATTTCGCGAGGTCGTCGGCGGGCAGGTAGGTGCGTCCGCCCTCCGCGTCCTCGCGAACGTCCCTGAGGATGTTGGTCAGTTGGAGCGCGAGCCCGAGGGTGTCAGCGTACTCCGGCGCGCGTTCCGCGCCGCGCACCCCGGGTTCCGTGCCGAAGACGCCGAGGGAGAGCCGTCCGATGGCACCGGCGACGCAGCGACAGTAGACCTTCAGGTCGTCCCAGGTCTCGTAGTCCTCGCCGTGTACGTCCATGAGGACGCCGCCGATGAGTTCGTCGAGGGCGTCGAGCGGGATCGGGAAGGCCGTTGCCGCGTGGGCGAGGGCGACCGCGACGGGGTCCGTGTCGTCCTCATCGACGGAGCCGTCCCGGACGCGGGTGAGCAGCGCTCTGGTCTCCTCCAGTCGGGCCGTCTTGACCTCGACCGCGAGCGCGCCGTCACCGATGTCGTCGACGCGCCGGGAGAAGGCGTACAGCGCGGACATCGCGCGGCGCTTGGGCATCGGCAACAGCCTGATGCCGTAGGCGAAGTTGCGGGCCTGCTGTCCGGTGACGGCCTCGCAGTAGCTGTAGGCGGCTAGTACCGGCAAGGACATGTGTGGTTCCGACTCCACGGTCCGGATCACCCCTCTCCTCGCAGGGTCGCGCCCACCTCGCGCAGCAGCCGGAGCTTGCCGGGCTTGGGCGGGCCGGGAAGTACGTCGAATTCGGCGGCGGCGACAGCGTGGACGGCCGCCCTTCCTCCCGCCACGAACCCCGCGAGGAGCAGCCTCAGCCTGCCGTGGACGCTACCCACGAGGGGGGTGCCGTCATTCAGGAGATTTCGGGCGCGTTCCGCCTCGTACGCGACCAGTGCGCGCACCGACGCGCCCGCTGTGGGCGCGGCTAGATCCGTCTCCTGGACGTGAAAGCGCTTCATGTCCGCGGCGGGCAGATAGACACGGTCGCGGCCCAGGTCCTCGGCCACGTCCTGGAGGTGTTCGACGATCTGCAGCGCGGTGCAGATCGAGTCGGAGTGCCGGACCCGCTCGGGGGTGGTGGTGCCGGTGACGGCGAGGACCAGGTGGCCGACGGGGTTGGCGGACAGCGCGCAGTAGGCGAGCAGGTCGTCGTAGGTTTCGTACCGCTTGACCAGCTGGTCCTGGCGGTTGGCGGCGATCAGGGCGAGGAACGGCTCCGGGGTGAGGGAGCGGCGGCGGACGGTGCGCTGGAGCCTGCGCAGCAGCGGGTGGTTCGGGGTGTCGTCGAAGACCTTGCCGAGGTCGGTCTCGAAGGCGTCCAGGAGGAGGAGCCGGTCGTCGGCGTCCTGCGGGGAGACGCCCAGGAGGCGGGCGTCGGCGCCGCCGGGGGCGAGATCGCCGTCGCCGATGTCGTCGACGAGGCGGGCGAAACCGTAGACCGCCATGAGGTCGTCGCGCCAGGCCCTGGGCAGGAAGAACGGGGCGACGGGAAAGTTCTCGGCCCCGGCCTTGTCGAGGGTGTCGCACTCCGGGTCCCCGGTGCGCGCCGTCCCGGTTCCGGTCACCGCCCGGCACCCTGCGCGGGAACGGCAGAAGCGTGGTTGAGCTGGGGAGTCTCCGTAGCCATGGCCGTCACATCTCCCGTTCTACACTGCCGACCCAATACGCACTATTTCGGACACGCCGCCCAGTGGGCGGCGTGTGCGGCTGATGCCGGATGTCGCGCATTATGGACCCACTTGCCGCGATTCGGCACCGGTACAGCTTACGTTGTACAACGCACCATGCTCCGTCGGGGTGTCCTGCACATCACAAGAACGCACCGATTGCCCCCAAGATCCCTACGGGCGGCCGGAGTTGCCACTTCCTTGCCGAAGTTGGCGTTTCCTTTACGGACGCCGCTCCCCGGTACCCCTTGCAGACGCCGGGCCCCACCGGAACAGTTCCGGTGGGGCCCGGGTCATTTCGGGCTACTTACCCGTGAACTTCTCGTATTCCTTCAGGACCTCGTCCGTCGGGCCGTCCATGCGCAGTTCGCCGCGTTCCAGCCACAGGACGCGGTCGCAGGTGTCGCGGATCGACTTGTTGTTGTGGCTGACCAGGAAGACCGTGCCGGCCTCCTTGCGCAGCTCGCGGATGCGGGCCTCGGAGCGCCTCTGGAACGAGCGGTCACCGGTCGCGAGGGCCTCGTCGATCATCAGGACGTCGTGGTCCTTGGCCGCCGCGATGGAGAAGCGCAGGCGGGCCGCCATGCCGGAGGAGTAGGTGCGCATCGGCAGGGTGATGAAGTCGCCCTTCTCGTTGATACCGGAGAAGTCGACGATCCCCTGGTATCGCTCCCTGATCTGCTCGCGGGACATGCCCATCGCGAGGCCGCCCAATATGACGTTCCGCTCTCCCGTGAGGTCGTTCATCAGGGCCGCGTTGACGCCGAGCAGCGAGGGCTGGCCGTCGGTGAAGACCTTGCCCTGCTCCGCCGGGAGCAGACCGGCGATCGCGCGCAGCAGGGTGGACTTGCCGGAGCCGTTGGAGCCGATCAGGCCGATGGCCTCGCCGCGGTAGGCGATGAAGGAGACACCCTTGACGGCGTGCACCTTGCGCACCCCGCGCTCCTCGCCGCGCTTGAGGATACGGCTGAGGGCCGCGGTGGCGCTGCCCTTGCCCGTCTTGGCGCCGTTGACGCGGTAGACGATGTGCAGTTCGTCCGCGATGACGGTGGGGATGTGTGACTCAGCCACGGCCGTACCTCTCCTCCGCCTTCCAGAAGTACACGAAGCCGCCGAGCGCGATCAGCGCGGCCCAGCCGCCGGCGACCGCCCACACGTGCGGGGGCAGGTTCTCGGAGCCGTAGCCGTCGATCAGCGCGAAGCGCATCAGGTCCATGTAGATCGCGGCCGGGTTCCACTGGAGGATGTCGGCGATCCACTTGGGGTGTTCGGCGAGCATCACCGGGATGGAGAACATGACGCCGGAGGCGTACATCCAGGTCCGCATCACGAACGGCATCAGCTGCGCGAGGTCCGGGGTCTTGGAGCCCATGCGGGCCATGATCAGCGCGAGGCCGGTGTTGAACAGGAACTGCAGCACCAGCACGGGGACGATCAGCAGCCAGGACAGCCGCGGATAGCTGCCGAAGCCGACCGCCACGCAGAACAGCACGATCATCGAGAACAGCAGCTGCTGGAGTTGCTGGAGCGCGAAGGAGATGGGCAGCGAGGCACGCGGGAAATGGAGGGCGCGCACCAGGCCGAGGTTGCCGGAGATCGCGCGGACCCCCGCCATCACGGAGCTCTGCGTGAAGGTGAACACGAACACACCCGTGACCAGGAACGGGATGTACACCTCACGCGACATGCCCCGGTCGGCGTTGAGGATCAGGCCGAAGATCAGGAAGTACACGAGCGCGTTGAGCAGCGGGGTGGCCACCTGCCACAGCTGGCCGAGCTTGGCCTGGCTGTACTGCGCGGTGAGCTTCGCCTGGGAGAAGGCGAGGATGAAGTGACGCCGCCCCCACATCTGGCGGACGTACTCGGCGAGTCCGGGCCTGGCGCCGCTCACGGCGAGCCCGTACTTGGCGGCCAGTTCCGTCGCGGAGAGCCCGTCGTCGGGCGACGGACGGTCGCTCACCACAACCCTGCCGTCATGCGTTGTCTCACTCACAAATGGAAACTTTCGTCCTCAAAGTGCGCAGCCTGGTCGGGCCGAGGCGGAAACCTGGACCGGGTACGGCCGAATGCTCTCAGATTTCGAGCTTGTCAGATGACGGGAGGTCGGCCCAGTCGGGTCAGCCGCCATACCGTACGCCACTTCATGGGCCGCCGGGGGCCGCAGGGGCTCGTCCAGCCCTCCTTGAAGCCGCCCAGCCAGGCTCTCAGGGCCGGGGCGGAGGGCTTGCGGAGCAGCGTCAGCAGCAGCCAGACGCCCAGGTAGACCGGGACGAGGAGGGTCGGGAGGTTCCGGCGCGCGAGCCAGACACGGTTGCGCGCGACCATGCGGTGGTAGACCGCGTGCCGGGAGGGCGCGGTCGTGGGGTGGTACAGCACCATGTCGGACCGGTAGTCGATCATCCAGCCCGCGTCGAGGGCCCGCCATGCCAGGTCGGTTTCCTCGTGCGCGTAGAAGAACTCGTCCGGGAGGCCGCCGACTTCGGCGAAGACCTGGGTGCGTACGGCGTTGGCGCCACCGAGGAAGGTGGTGACCCGGGAGGAGCGCATCGGGTCGGCGGCCCGCAGTCGGGGCACATGGCGCCGCTGGGTCTCACCGCTGTCCGGGTCGGCGATACGGAAGCTCACGATGCCGAGCTTCGGGTCCTCCGCGAAGGCCCGGCGGCAGAGTTCGGCGGTGTCGTGGTGGGCGAGCAGGCCGTCGTCGTCGAGGAAGAGGAGGACGTCGACGTCCCGGCCGCTGGGTCCGAACGCCTCTATGCCTATGTTGCGGCCGCCGGGAATGCCGAGGTTCTCGGGCAGCTCGACCGTCCGTACACCCTCGGGGACGTCCGGGACGGGCGAGCCGTTGCCGACGACGACCGCCTCGACCCGGTCGCCCTCCTGCTTGGCGACCGAGTCGAGGAGGGCACGGAGTTCGTCGGGGCGGTTGCCCATGGTGATGATCACCGCGCCGACCTTCATACCGCTGCTCACTTCAGCCTGCTGGAGGCGAGGATGGACACCAGGTGCAGCAGTGTCTGGACCAGCGCGATGCCGGCGAGTACGGCGACGCCGAGCCGGGAGAAGAAGAGGTCGCCCCGGGCCTGGTCCAGGACCGCGAACACCAGGATCAGCAGGGAGGCCTCGACGCCGAGGATGAGCCGGTGGAACTTCAGGGCGGCGGCGGCCTTGCGGGCCAGCGCCATGCCCGAGGAGCGCGGCTCCGCGGCCGACTCCTGGACCGGCGGCTTCCCCTGCTGGTGACGTGCGACACCGACGAGGTCGGTCTCGGCCTTGATCAGGATGGCGCCGAGGGCGGCGAGGGTGCCGAGGAAGGCCCACAGCCAGTCGATCCGGCCGGTGCCCCACAGGTCGGCGGCGCGCAGGCCGAAGCCGACGAGCACGGCCGCGTCGCACAGGTAGGCGCCGACCCGGTCCACGTAGATGCCGGCCATCGAGTACTGCTTGCGCCAGCGGGCGATCTCGCCGTCGACGCAGTCGAACAGCAGGTACAGCTGGACCATCAGCACACCGAGTACGGCGCCCGGGATGCCCGGCACCAGCAGGGCCGGGGCGGCGAGGACGCCGAAGACGGTCATCAGGTAGGTCAGCTGGTTGGGCGTGACCCGGGTGTTCACCAGGTGCCGGTCTATGCGCAGCGAGATCTCGCGCATGTAGAGCCGGCCGGCCCAGTGCTCACCGCTCCGCCGGTCCTTCACACCCGGAGGGTGAACGACCGGGCGGAGTTCAGCTACTGATGGCTTTGGCATAGTCGGCGTATGCGTCCTTGATCTGGTCGGTGCTCAGTTCGAGGTGCTCGAGGATGGTGTAGCGGCCCGGCCGGGTCTGCGGGGCGAACTCCACGACCTGGACGAACTCGTCCACGGTGAAGCCGATCTCGTCCGGGAGGACGGGCAGGCCGTGGTGGCGCAGGACTTCGACCATCTGTCCCGCGACCTCGTGGTTGCCCCGCAGGAACGTGGCGAACGCGCCGCCCAGGCCGCACTGTTCGCCGTGGAGGGCGTTGCGCTTGGGGAAGGTGAGGTCGAACGCGTGGCTGATCTCGTGGCAGGCGCCCGAGGCGGGACGGCTGTCGCCGGCCACGGACATGGAGATCCCGCACAGGACGAGGGACTCGGACAGCGTCGTCAGGAAGTCGTCGTCGCCGACGCCGCCGGGGTGGCGGAGGACTGCCTCGGCGGCCTGGCGGGCCATGGCGGCGGCCAGTCCGTCGACCTTCTCGCCGGTCTCCCGGCTGGACAGCTCCCAGTCGGCCACGGCGGAGATCTTGCAGATCACATCGCCGATGCCGGCCCGCACGAAGCGCACCGGGGCCTCACGGATGACGTCCAGGTCGATGACGATCCCGATCGGGTTCGGCACACCGTACGAGCCGCGGCCCGCGTCGTTGTCGAGCGTGGCGACCGGCGAGCACAGACCGTCGTTGGCGAGGTTCGTGGCGACGGCGACCAGCGGCAGGCCGACCCGGGCGGCCGCGTACTTGGCGCAGTCGATGACCTTGCCGCCGCCGAGCCCGACCACGGCGTCGTAGTGACCGCCCTTCTTGATCGAGTCGGCGAGCCGTACCGCGCCGTCGATGGTGCCGTCGGCGTCGCAGAACCAGTCGGCCTCCGGAAACGCGGGGGCGAACCGGTCGCGCAGCGCCGCGCCGGAGCCGGCGCTGATGGCGAAGGCCAGCCGGCCCGACGGCGCGATGCGCTGGTCGGACAGGATCGCCGCCAGATCATCGAGCGCGCCGGGACGGATGTCCACGACGACCGGCGAGGGGATGAGCCTCGTCAGTACTGGCACGCGATCTCACGTCCCTTGGCGAGGTCCTCGTGGTTGTCGATCTCGACCCACTTGACGTCCCCGATGGGCGCGACGTCGATACGGAAGCCGCGGTTCACGAGCTCCTGGTAGCCGTGCTCGTAGAACTGCTGCGGGTCCGTCTCGAAGACCGTCTTCAGGGCGTCGGCCAGCTCGTCGGCTGCCTCGCCCTCGATGAGGGTGACGCCGATGTACTCACCGGTCGCCTCGGCCGGGTCCATCAGCTTGGTGATCTTCGTCATGCCGCCCTCGGGGCCGACGACGACCTTCATCTCCTCGTCGGCGAGGGACTTCACCGTGTCGAGGGCGAGGATGATCTTCTTGCCGTCGCCGCGGGCGGCGAGCAGGGTCTTCTCGACGGAGACCGGGTGCACGGTGTCACCGTTGGCGAGGATCACCGAGTGCTTGATGGCGTCACGGCCGCACCACAGGGAGTAGGCGTTGTTCCACTCCTCGGCCTTGTCGTTGTCGATGAGGGTGATCTTGACGCCGTACTTCTGCTCCAGCGCCTCGCGGCGCTCGTACACGGCCTCCTTGCGGTACCCGACGATGATCGCGACCTCGGTCAGGCCGATCTCGGCGAAGTTGCCGAGGGTGAGGTCGAGAACGGTCAAGCTGTCCTCGTTACCTTCGGGTCCGACCGGCACCAGTGCCTTGGGCAGGGTGTCGGTGTAGGGGCGAAGACGCCGTCCGGCGCCGGCCGCCAGCACGAGGCCGATCATGCGGGTTCTCCTTCATCGTGTACGGCGGGTGCGCCTGTTTTATGGGCGGTCACCCAGAAGCGGATGCTCTCGACGAGCACCAGCAGTGCCACGGTCACGGCGAGAGCCGTGAGCGCGACCTTGAACTCTGTGGGCGCGAGCAGCGCGGCCAGGACGGTGACCAGCAGGGTCCTGCCTTCGTGACCGCCGATCGCCCGCACCAGCCACTGCGGTGGCGCGTCGGCGTCGCCGCGGATGCGGTACACCGTGTCGTAGTGATGGTAGGCGACCGCGGCCACCAGCCCGAAAGCCGCAGGGAGGGCTCCGTTCACATCGGCTTTGGCTGCCAGTACCAGAACGGTGCAGTATTCGGCGGCGCGGAAGAACGGCGGAATCAGCCAGTCGAGGGCGCCCTTGAGGGGGCGCTCGACGGCTTCCGCCGACAGCCCGACGTACAGGCCGGCCACGAGGACGACCTGCCAGGCCGGGCCCCAGACCCAGGCCGCGGTCACCACGGCCACGGCTCCGAAGGCCGCGCTGAGCAGCGCCGTCTTGCGCGGTGGGCCCGGCAGGAGCGATGCCAGCGCTTGGGCGAGCGGGCCGCTGTCCGCGAGGTCCGCCAGTGCCCGCGCCGCCCGGTCCGTTCGCCGGGTCTTGCGCGTCAGCGAGCGCAGGACGCGGCCCGCCGTGGTGTAGGTCGCGGCGAAGGCGCAGCCGACGAGCAGCGCGTAGAAGGTGATACGGGGTGTGGTGACCGCCGTGAGGACCGCGATCATCGCCCAGCGCTCACCGATGGGCAGGACGATCATCCGGCGGATCCAGACCGTCCAGCCGACGCTGTCGAGTTTGTCCGAAAGCGCGGCGGTCGGGCTGGTGTTGGCGGTGGCGGCGGAATCCCCGACGTTCGCCTCGTTGAAGGAGAAGTCGACGACGTGGCGGCAGGTCTGCAGGACCATCGCGCCGAGGGCGAGCGCCCACACATCGTCACTGCCGCCGCCTCGGGCGGCGCCGAGGGCGAGGCCCGCGTAGTAGGCGTACTCCTTGGCGCGGTCGAAGGTGGCGTCGAGCCAGGCGCCGAGCGTCGAGTACTGCAGCGAGTAACGGGCCAGCTGGCCGTCGACGCAGTCGAGGACGAAGGAGAAGATCAGCAGCAGGCCGGCCGCGACGAAGCCGCCGCGCGTGCCGGTGGCCGCGCAGCCCGCCGCGATCAGGGCGGTGATCAGCGAGGCCGTGGTGACCTGGTTCGGGGTCAGGCCCCGGCGGGCGCACCAGCGGGCGATGTAGCGGGAGTACGGGCTGATGCAGTACGTGGTGAAGAAGCCGTCGCGGGACTTCACCGCCGTGCGCAGCCGTACGGCCTCGTCGTCGACGGCGGCGACCGCCTGGCGGGCCTCGTTGCGGGCCTGCGGGTCGGCGGGGACTACGGCGACCAGGGTGCCGAGCTCGGGCCGGTACAGGCTGACGCCGTCCGCGTCGAGGGCGGCGACGACCCGGTCCGCGACGCTGTCGACGGCGACGGCGGTGCTGCCGCTCGCGGTGGAGCTCTCACGGGCCAGTGCCCGGGTCAGCTCCCGGCGGGCGGCGGCCTGCACGGTCACGGCGCCCGGGAGGGCGGCGGCGTCGAAGCGGGGGTCGGTGAGTCCCAGGCGGAGCGCGTGCACATGGCCCACGAAGCGGGCGTCGACGATCGCGACCCGCTGGTCCGCGGGCACCGTCGCCAGGAGCGTCTCGGCGTCACCGGCGTCGGAGGCGACCCGCACGTCGAAGCCGAGCGACCGCAGATCGCCCTCCAGTGACGATCCGGGCACCGGCTGACCGGTGAGGATGGCGGTCGACAGACGAACTCACTCCCTGGGTACCGACGCGACCGCGCCGGACATGTACGTGGTGGAGGCGCCCTGGCCCCCAGGGCCTGTCGTCGAATTCCCGTCGTCGCCCGGAGGGCGGCCTCGCGCCCGCCGCGGCAGCGGCTGATGCTCGCGTAGGTGCGTCCTCTCGGCGTGCCGCGCGCAAACCCTCGTACTGGACGTACTTGAGTCTGCGCACGGTGCGGCGAGAGTGCGTGCATGGCGCCGCGAGGCGGACGGGAATTCGACGACAGGCCCTGGGGCCCGGCGGCGTGTCGGCAGAGGTTATCGGATGAAGAGAAGCAGACGTTCACCGCCCGTTCACGGCCCGATCAGTTCGGCCTGCTCAAGCCGTCGGCCCTCCGCCGCGATCATCATCGGGGATTTGGGGGTTGCGCCACAAACTCCGGTGCGTATATCGGCCCATAGGAGGACAGAGGGGAGGGTGCTCCTCTGTCGAGAGGTTGCGACCAGCGCCTCTGAAGAGGCGCGGGGAACTGCGCGACCAGCCACGAACGACGCCGCACCCGCCGCCAACCCTGCACGCCCTCTGCGGCGAACAGGCACAACGCAGCCCCGAAACACCCCCGGAATAAGGTGACCCCATGACATGGCTGATCACAGGCGGGGCCGGCTACATCGGCGCACACGTGGCGAAGGTCATGGCCGACGCCGGCGAACAGGTGGTCGCGCTCGACGACCTGTCCGCCGGAGTCCCCAGCCGCCTCCCCCAGAACATCCCCCTCGTACAGGGCTCCGCCCTCGACGGCGACCTCCTCAAGCGCGTCCTCGCCGAGCGCGCCGTGACCGGTGTGGTGCACCTCGCCGCCCGCAAGCAGGTCGGCGAATCCGTCGCCCGGCCCACCCGCTACTACCAGGAGAACGTCGGCGGTCTCGCCACCCTCCTCGAGGCGGCGGCCGGAGCCGGGGTCGAGCGCTTCCTCTTCTCCTCCTCCGCCGCCGTCTACGGCAACCCGGACGTGGACCTCATCACGGAGGACACCCCGTGCGCCCCGATGAGCCCGTACGGCGAGACCAAGCTCGCCGGTGAATGGCTGGTCCGGGCCACGGGCCGGGCGCACGGCATCGCGACCGCCTGTCTGCGCTACTTCAACGTGGCGGGCGCCGCCGCCCCGGCCCTGGCCGACACGGGCATCTTCAACGTCATCCCGATGGTCTTCGACCGCCTCACCCGCGACGAGGCCCCGCGGATCTTCGGCGACGACTACCCGACCCCGGACGGCACCTGCGTCCGGGACTACATCCTTGTCGCCGACCTCGCCGACGCGCACCTCGCGGCGGCCCGACGCCTCACCACCGCAGACGTCACGGGCGACCTCACCGTGAACATCGGCCGCGGCGAAGGCGTCTCGGTCCGCGAACTCATCGACCTCATCGGTGAGGTGACCGGCGACCGCCGGCGACCGCTCGTCGAGCCGCGCCGCCCCGGCGACGCTCCGCGTGCGGTCGCCTCGGCAGCACGGGCCGAGCGGGAGCTCGACTGGACGGCCCGGCGCGGGGTACGCGAGATGGTCGAGTCGGCCTGGGCGGGCTGGCGACTGCACCGCGGCCTCTGACCGGCCCCCGATCATGGCAACGCTCTGACCTGCGCATCGTTTCCGCAGGTCAGAGCACATGACAACGGTGTTCAGTGCCGCGTTGCCGGATACCCCCCACCCGTAGTTCACTGTGATCCGGAGCCGAACACACGGACGCAGTTGGAAGGCGGATTCATGGGGGCTGGGCACGATCACGGGCACGCGCATCACGCGCCGACCAGTGGTACGGCGGCAGCGGCGTACCGCGGGCGGCTGCGGATCGCGCTGTCGATCACCCTCACCGTCATGATGGTCGAGATCGTCGGCGGTGTTCTCGCCGATTCGCTGGCGCTCGTCGCGGACGCGGCGCACATGGCGACGGACGCGGTGGGCCTGGGCATGGCGCTCCTCGCGATCCACTTCGCGAACCGCCCGGCGAGCGGCAACCGCACCTTCGGTTACGCCCGCGCCGAGATACTCGCGGCGCTCGCGAACTGTCTGCTGCTGCTCGGTGTGGGCGGCTACGTCCTGTACGAGGCGATCCAGCGGTTCATCACGCCCACGGAGACCGAGGGCGGCCTGACCGTCGTGTTCGGCACGGTCGGTCTGGTCGCGAACATGATCTCGCTGACCCTGCTGATGCGCGGCCAGAAGGAGAGCCTGAACGTACGGGGTGCCTTCCTGGAGGTGGCAGCGGACGCGCTCGGCTCGGTGGCGGTGATCATCTCCGCGACGGTCATCCTGCTCACCGGCTGGCAGGCCGCCGACCCGATCGCCTCACTGGTCATCGGTCTGATGATCGTCCCGCGCACGGTGAAGCTGCTGCGCGAGACCCTCGACGTCCTGCTGGAGGCGGCGCCGAAAAACGTCGACATGGCCGAGGTACGAGCCCACATACTGGCGCTGCCGGGCGTGGAGGACGTCCACGATCTGCACGCCTGGACCATCACCTCCGGCATGCCGGTGCTCTCCGCCCATGTGGTGGTCGGCTCCGACACGCTGGACTCCATAGGCCACGAGAAGATGCTGCACGACCTCCAGGGCTGCGTCGGCGACCACTTCGACGTCGAGCACTGCACCTTCCAACTGGAACCGGGCGGCCACGCGGAACACGAGGCGAAGCTTTGCCACTGACGACCGACTGGACGACGCGACCGGAGACGTCCGCCGACCGGGAGGGGGTGTACCGCGTCAATGCCGCCGCCTTCGGGACCGACGCGGAGGCCAGGCTGGTCGACGCGCTGCGTGAGGACCCCGACGCGTGGCTGCCGGAGCTGTCGTACGTGGCGGAGGCACCGGACGGCACGATCGCGGCGTACGCGCTGATCACGCGCTGTCATGTGGACGAGGTCCCCGCGCTGGCGCTGGCCCCCGTCGCGGTGCTGCCGGACCATCAGCGGCAGGGGGCGGGAGCGGCCGTCGTACGCGCGGCGCTGGAGGCGGCACGCGCGCGTGGGGAGCGGCTCGTCCTAGTCCTGGGGCATCCGGAGTACTACCCGCGCTTCGGCTTCGTACATGCATCCGAGTACGGCATCCGGCCGGGTTTCGACGTGCCGGACGCGGCGATGATGGCGCTGCTGCTGGACGGTTCCACGTCGGTGGCACCCGGCACCATCAGGTATCCGGCCGCGTTCGGGGTCTGACACACGGGCGGGGTGTGTCCTTTGGCGGAGTCCGCGGGTAGGACATGCGGGTTGGCGCGAAGTGCCGGGAGTGCCGGTTTCGTGCGGCAGACTTGAGGCTCGAAGAACGAGGCGAAGGATGGGCATGCCGATCACACCTGCCACCGCGATGCACAGTTCACAGAACGGCACCACGGAAGCGATCCTGCTGGAACTGGTCGACGAGGACGGCACCACGATCGGCACCGCGGAGAAGCTGGCCGCCCATCAGCCGCCCGGGCAACTGCACCGGGCGTTCTCCGTCTTCCTCTTCGACGAGCGCGGGCGGCTGCTGCTCCAGCAGCGCGCCCTCGGCAAGTACCACTCCCCCGGCGTCTGGTCGAACACCTGCTGCGGCCACCCCTACCCGGGCGAGTCCCCCTTCGCGGCGGCCGCGCGGCGGACGCACGAGGAGCTGGGGGTGTCCCCGGCGCTGCTCGGCGAGGCGGGCACGGTCCGCTACAACCACCCGGACCCGGATTCGGGTCTGGTGGAGCAGGAGTTCAACCATCTCTTCGTCGGGCTGCTGCAGTCCCCGCCGCGGCCGGACCCGGAGGAGGTCGGGACCACCGCTTTCGTCACCCCGGCCGAGCTGGCGGAGCGGCACGCCAAGGACACCTTCTCGTCCTGGTTCATGACGGTCCTGGATGCGGCCCGGCCGGCGGTCAGGGAGCTGACGGGCCCGGCCGCGGGCTGGTGACCGGGGCCGCCGGCCCCGGGCCGGTGGCCCTGACCCGCGGAACAGCGGCTCCTCACCCCTGGATCAGGTGTGCGGGTTTGAGCGGCAGGGCGGCCCAGATCACCTTGCCGCCACTCGCGGTGTGCTCGACGTCGCAGACCCCGCCCGCCTCCAGGGTGATCTCGCGCACCAGGAGCAGCCCACGACCGCCGAGCCGGCCGTGGTCGGTCTCCAGGGCGGTCGGGCGATAGGGATGGTTGTCCTCCACCGAGACCCGCACCCACTCCGCTCCGACGGCGACCTCGACGGCGAGCGTGGGCGACAGGAGCGCCGCGTGTTTCACGGCGTTCGTCACCAGCTCGGAGACGATCAGCAGAAGTCCTTGGACGAGGTCGTCCGAGATCGGCACACCCTGTCGGGCGAGCAGGTCCCGGACGGCGCGCCGCGCCTGCGGCACCGAGGCGTCGACGGCGGCAGCGGTGAACCGCCAGACCCCTTCGTAAGGCAGTGGCTCCGGCGGCCTCGGGTCGTCGGGACCGTGCCCGTCGCCTCCAGGGCGTGGGTCGCTCCCGCGCCCTTGGTCGTCCATTGTCCGGTCGCCACCCTCGCGCTCGATTGTCACCACATGTCGAGTGTTGGTAACTCAACGCTGCGCACGGAGAACTGAACAGAAGTCACCACGTATCGACGACTTCCAGATCATTCGTGAGCGAGGTGGCCAGTCACATGACCGACCCTGTTCGAGAAGTGTCGCTTTCGGAACTATTCGGGTTGTACGGGTTTGACGCCGGACCCACCCGCTTCCTGCCTCGGCCGCTCACTCTCCGTGAGCCGCTCGGAGACCAGGCCCAGGACGCGCCGGCCGCCGAAGCCGGTGGCGATCAGGCCGAGGCCGTCGAAGAGCAGGGCGAGCGAGAAGAAGGTACCGATGACGTACTTGCTGCTGCTCGGCCAGGAGGCGAGGACCATGATGCCGAGGAGGAGACCGAAGGCGCCCTGTACGAGCGTCCAGCCGAACTGGGGGCCGCGCACGACGAGGCTGCCGACCAGCCGGAACACCCCGCCGGTCAGGAACAGCAGCGCCGCGAACATGGTGAGCGCCTCGGCCGCCGCCTCCGGACTCTTGATGACGACCACACCCGCCGCGATGTTCAGGGCGGCCACCACGACGCCGAGCCAGAAGAAGTTGGTGCCGCGCGCCTGGACCGCGTGCAGCAGACCGATCGCGCCGCCGATCAGCAGCAGCCAGCCGAAGAGAATCATCGAGGTCAAGGTGGCGAAGCCGACGTAGAACAGCCCGACGAGCCCCGCGATCACCAGGACCGCACCGAGCGCGGCGAGCCAGCCGAAGCCCCGGCTGAGCCTGGCGGTCTCGGCGTCCACGTCCTCGGCGGCGTACACGCCCGTCCCGGGCCGCGCGCCCGTCACGGAGGTGCTGTCCTTCGCGGGGCGGGTGTTCTTGGCCTTCCTGGATCCGAGCATGGGGGGCCTCCTCGCGTTCCGGGCCCCTTCTTGATCGTATGGGCGCGAGGGTGGCTAGCATCCGGTGCATGGAGCCTCAGCTGCTGGACACCGTCGCCGACGGGCTCGCGACCGTCGTCGTCCACCACCCGGCCAAGCGCAACGCCATGACGGCAGGGATGTGGCGGGCGCTGCCGCCGCTTCTCGACCGGCTGGCCGCCGACCCCGGTGTACGGGCGCTGGTGCTCACCGGGGAGGGCGGGACGTTCTGCGCGGGGGCCGACATCTCCACGCTACGGGAGTCCCCGGGCGAGGCCCAGAGGTTGGCCGGCCTCGCCGAGGAGGCCCTCGCCGCCTTCCCGAAGCCGACCCTCGCGGCGATCCGTGGACACTGCGTGGGCGGCGGCTCACAGCTGGCGGCGGCCTGCGATCTGCGGTTCGCGGAGGAGGGGTCGCTGTTCGGGATCACTCCCGCGAAGCTGGGTCTCGTCTACCCGGCCTCCTCCACCCGGCGGCTGGTGTCGCTGGTCGGGCCGGGCACCGCCAAGTACCTGCTGTTCTCCGGCGAGTTGATCGACGCGGAGCGGGCACTGCGCACGGGGCTGGTGGACGAGGTGCTGCGCGTGGGTGAACTCGCCGGGCGGGTCGCGGAGTTCGCCCGGGTGCTGGTCTCGCGCTCCCAACTGACGCAGGCGGCGGCCAAGGAGTTCGCGAACGGCCGCACCGACCGCGACGCCCACTGGGCCGAGCAGGCCCGCGGCAGCGGCGACACCGCGGAGGGCGTCGCCGCGTTCCTCGAGCGCAGACAGCCCCGGTTCACCTGGAACGTCTGAACTCCCCCACCCCTGGGCTCACCGCAGGACGAAACGGCTGTTGTCGCGGAACCATTCGACGAGGTGGGCGGGGGCCTTCTCGGGTGAGCCCGCGTCGTACGGCGGCTGCGGGTCGTACTCCGTCGCCAGCTGGATGGCCCGGGCATGGTCGTCGCCCGCGATCCGGCCGAGCAGGGTCAGACCCATGTCGATGCCGGAGGAGACGCCGGCCGCGGTGACGTACTTGCCGTCGAACACCACCCGCTCCCCCGTCGACTCCGCGCCGAACCGCTGCAGCTCGTCGAGGGCCAGCCAGTGCGAGGTCGCGCGGCGACCCTCCAGAAGGCCCGCGGCGGCGAGCAGCAGGGAGCCGGTGCACACGGAGGTCGTCCAGGTGCTGGTGGTGTCGGCCGTGCGCAGCCAGCCCAGAAGGGCCTCGTTCTCCATCTGCTCGCTCTGGCCGGGGCCACCGGGGACGATGACGATGTCCGGGCTCGGCACCTCGGCCAGGGTCCTGTCCGCGGTGATTGCCAGCGCTCCCTGGTCGGTACGGACCGGGCCGGTCTCCTCGGCGACGAAGACCAGTTCTGCGTTCGGGGCGCGACCGAGGGTCTCGTAGGGGCCCACCGCGTCGAGGGCGGTGAAGCGGTCGAACAGGACGATGGCGATCTGCATGGGTTTCCCTTCAGTGGGTGGGAGCGGAGGCCGGGCGGAAGCGGCGGCGGTACTCCGCCGGGGCCGTGCCGAGGGTCTTCACGAAGGCGCGGCGCATGGCCTCGGAGGTGCCGTAGCCGCAGGTGCGGGAGATCTCCTCGACTCCGTCGGAGGTGTCCTCCAAGAGGCGGCGGGCGTGTTCGAGGCGGACTCGGTCGACGTACCGGCCCGGGGTCATGCCCGTCTCGGCCTGGAAGGCGCGGGCGAAGTGGCGGGGTGAGAGCCGGGCGCGGGCGGCCAGCCGCTCGACGCTGAGGTCGTCGCCGGGGTGCTCGGTGATCCACTGCTGGACCTCGCGGAGCGGTTCCCGCCGGGCGGTCTGGGCGGCGAGCTGGGCGCTGAACTGGGCCTGGTTTCCCGGGCGGCGCAGGAAGACGACGAGATGCCGGGCGATGGCGAGGGCGGCCGCGCGGCCGATGTCCTCCTCGACGAGCGCGAGCGCGAGGTCGATGCCGGAGGTGACGCCGGCGGAGGTGGCGATGTGTCCGTCGCGGATGTAGATGGGGTCGGGGTCGACCTCTATCGCCGGGTGGTCGCGGGCCAGTGTGTCGCAATACGCCCAGTGGGTGGTCGCCCGGCGGCCGTCCAGGAGACCCGCCTCGGCGAGCAGGATCGCGCCGGTGCAGACCGAGACCAGGCGCTCCGCGCGCGGACCGTGCTCACCCAGCCAGGCGACGACCTCGGGGGCGGGGTTCCGGGTGCCCCGGCCGCCCGGGACGAGCAGGGTGTGCGGGGCGGGCGCGGCGGCCAGGGCGTGGTCCGGGACGAGGGTGAGGCCGCTGGAGGTGCGCACGGGCGTGCCGTCCAGGGAGGCCGTGCTGATGCGGTACGTCCCCGGTGTGTGCTGGTCCGCGCCGGCGAAGACCTCCATCGGGCCCGTGACGTCGAGGCTCTGCACGCCGTCGAAGAGGACGACCAGGACAGTTCGCATGGCATCGATTCTTGGGCGCGCGAACCATGACCGCAATGACGAGTTCCCCACCTTTTCTGCCACAGGAGGGGCGGAAACGCCGCCTGGGCCGGCCGGGGCCGCCGGTCGGGCCGGGCCGCCTCCGCCACACCGACCAACCGGTCGGTAACCTGCCGTGCATGACCTCTTCTCTGCCGGAGCGCGCCGGGCGGCGCTGCCACAGCCTCCTCAATCCGTTCCACTCCGCGCACTACTTCTCGCCGGACCTCGAGCGGGAGCTGGCCGCCGTGGGGGTGGGGGACGCGAGGGCGGCGTACTTCGCGGTGCGGGCGGCGGCCATGGGCAGGGCCGGCGCGGGCGTGGTGACGGCGACGTTCTTCAACTTCCGCCACGAGTTGGTGGCGGAGCACGTCCCCGCCGTGTGGGAGACCGCAGCGCCCTCGGTGGTACTGGCGGCCCGTGAACGCGCCGTCGACGCCACACTGCGGCGGCTGCTCGGCGAGGAGCTGATCGCCTCCGAGGAGGTCGCCGAGGCGGCGGAGCTGGCCCTCCGCGCCACCGAGGCGTGCACGAGGACCGCACGCCCCCTGTACGCCGCGCACGCTGATCTCCCCGTACCCGAGCGCCCTCATCTCGCGCTCTGGCACGCGACCACACTGCTGCGCGAGCACCGGGGCGACGGACATCTCGCGGTACTCCTCGACGCCGGCCTCGACCCGGTCGAGGCACTGGCCAGCCACACCGCGACCGGCAAGGGCATGTCCCCGAAGTGGGTCGTCGGCACGCGTGGCTGGACCCGGGACGAGTGGGACGCCGCGAGCGCCCGGCTCCACAAGCGCGGGCTGATCGACACCGGGGGCGAGCTGACGGAGGCGGGCGTGGCCCTTCGCAGGGAGATCGAGGACGCGACGGACCGCCTCGACCTCGCGCCGTACGAGCACCTGGGCGCGGCCGGCGTGGAGCGGCTCACCGAGCTGATGACCGGGCTGGTGACGACCATGCTCTCCGCGGGGGCGTTCCCGGCAGGGATGATCGGCAAGCGCTGATCGGATCGGTTCAGGCATGAACGGCGCGGGGCGCGGTACCCGATCGTTCCTGGCCCAGTCAGCCGGGAGACGAAAGGGGAAGTACGTGTTCCGTGCGATCGCAGACGTGTTGCGGCAGATCGGTGGGGCCATCGCGACGG
>NZ_JBHVDX010000062.1:0-43455 GCF_042802555.1 Streptomyces sp. NPDC057474
TCCTCGAACCACCCCCCCTGTTCGAGGACGGCCGACCATCTTCTCCGGCAGTCGCGCCGCCTTCCTCCTTCTCGGCGCCCCGGCCCTCCTCTTCGCGCTGGTCACCTGGCAGGTCCTCGCGCACGGCCCGCTGGCCCGCGCGGACGAACGCCTCAGCGACTCCCTCGTCCACCGGGGCGCCCCCACCCAGTTCCTCGCCGACCTCGGCAACATCACGGTCGCCGTCCCGGTCCTCGCCCTCGTGCTCCTGTACGTCGCCTGGCGAACGCGTGCCACCGGTAGGGACCACTGGTGGCGGCCGTCCGCCGCGGCTGCGGTCCTCATGGCCGCCATACCGCTCTGGGTGATCCCGTTGAAGGAGCTCATCGCCCGGTCGGGTCCGCCGATCATGGGCCCTGGCACGGGTTTCTACCCCTCCGGCCACACGGCGACCGCCTCCCTCGCGTACGGCGGTGCCGTCCTGCTTCTGCTGCCCTGGCTGCGTGGCGCCCTCGCGCGCCGCGCGGTCGTCGTCCTCGCGGTCGTCCTGAACATCGGGGTCGGCTTCGGCCTGGTGCGCCAGGGCTACCACTGGCCGCTCGACGTGGGGGCGAGCTGGTGCGTGTGCGCGCTGCTGCTCTCCTCGCTGTGGTTCCGGGTACGCCGCCCCGCCGAGTGAGATCCGCGATCGCTCTGCCGGGTGGCGTCCGCGTCGGCCGCACGGGCGGCCGACGAGAGCGCGGTGCGGCCGGGGGACGGCCGCCGTCACGACATGGTGCTGTCAGGCGCCGGCTACCGGTCCTCGTCCCTGGCCAGGCTCGCCGCCGCCTCGTGCATCGCCAGTTCGAGCAGTGCCGGGTCGGTGAGGGTGCCGCTGCCGTCCGGCGAGATCAGCCAGCGGACACCGCCGGCCCGCCGGCCCGGGTACGGCACCACGATCCAGGTGCCACGGCCCGCGCTGCGCACACCCGTGCCGAGCCACCGGGACGCGGTGCCCGGCGGTACGAAGAAACCCATGCGGTCGTCGCCGAAGTCGACGAGCACGGGTCCGGGATGGTCGATGATGCGGGTCAGGACGTCGAGCGTGGGGTAGCCGAGTGCGCCCGGCAAAATCAGCACGTCCCAGGCCCTGCCGGCCGGAAGCAGGGCGACCCCCAAGGGGTTGCGCTCCCACTCCCAGCGGCAGGCCTCGGGATCCGGTGATACGGATGCCAGCCACTCGGCCGCCGTCTTGGCCCCAGTCATGACAGGGACCTTCCTCTCTGTAGAGCTCCATCGGACGCGGTTTCGCGTTCGGACGCGGTTTCGCGTCAGGAACACAGACAGAGGTTCCAGCCGGGCATTACGCGGGTTCCGACCACTTGTTGGTAGTGCATGAGGTTCGGCGGCCCAACAGGGCGCACGCCTGTTGATCACACGTGCGCCTTCACGCCCTGCCCGCCGCCGGGTCCGTGCCTCAGCTGTCGAAGCCCAGCCCCAGCCGGTCCATGGCCTTCAGCCACAGGTTGCGGCGGCCGGCGTGGGAGTCGGCACGGGCCAGGGACCACTTGGTGAGGGCGATACCGGTCCAGGCGAACGGCTCCGGCGGGAACGGCAGCGGCTTCCTGCGGACCATCTCCAGTTCGGTGCGCTCGGTGCGCTCCCCCGCGAGCAGGTCGAGCATGACGTCCGCGCCGAAGCGGGTGGCGCCCACACCCAGTCCCGTATAGCCGGCCGCGTAAGCGACTCTGCCCTGGTGGGCCGTGCCGAAGAACGCCGAGAAGCGGGAGCAGGTGTCGATCGCGCCGCCCCAGGCGTGGGTGAAGCGGACGCCCTCCAGCTGCGGGAAGCAGGTGAAGAAGTGCCCGGCGAGCTTGGCGTACGTCTCCGGCCGGTCGTCGTACTCGGCGCGCACCCGGCCGCCGTACTGGTAGACCGCGTCGTAGCCGCCCCAGAGGATCCGGTTGTCCGCGCTGAGCCGGAAGTAGTGGAACTGGTTGGCCGAGTCCCCGAGCCCCTGCCGGTTCTTCCAGCCGATCGACGCCAGTTGGTCGGCGGTGAGCGGCTCGGTCATCAGGGCGTAGTCGTAGACGGGGACGGTGTACGCGCGGACGCGCTTGACCAGGCTGGGGAAGATGTTCGTGCCGAGCGCCACCTGGCGGGTGCGGACCTGGCCGTAGGGGGTACGGACGGCCATGCCGGCGCCGTACGTCTTCAGGTTCAGCGCGGGGGTGTGCTCGTAGACGCGGACGCCGAGGTTCACGCAGGCCCACTTCAGGCCCCACGCGAGTTTGGCGGGGTGGAGCATGGCGACGCCCCGACGGTCGTGCAGGCCCGCCTGGAAGGTCGGGGAAGCGACCTGGTCGCGTACCGCGTCGGCGTCGAGGAACTCGATGCCGTCGGCGAGGCCCTTGCGGGCGATCTCGTCGTACCAGTCGCGCAGTTCCCAGGCCTGGTACGTCTCGGTGGCGACGTCGATCTCGCCGGTGCGTTCGAAGTCGCAGTCGAGGCCGTGGCGGGCGAGCGCGGCCTCGATCTCGTCGAGGTTGCGGGCGCCCAGCTCCTGGAGCTTGTGGATCTCGTCGGGCCAGCGAGCGAGGCCGTTGGCCAGGCCGTGGGTGATCGAGGCGGCGCAGAAGCCACCGTTGCGGCCGGAGGCGGCCCAGCCCACCTCACGGCCTTCCAGCAGGACGACATCCCGACCCGGGTCGCGCTCCTTGGCGATCAGCGCGGTCCACAGTCCGCTGTAGCCGCCGCCGACGACCAGCAGGTCGCAGGTCTCGGCGCCGGTGAGCGCGGGCTCGGGGTGGGGCTTGCCGGGATCTTCGAGCCAGTACGGAACCGGCTGTGCGTCGGAGAGTGACTTCGTCCAACGGCTCATGGCGCTTGGGGCCATGATTTCAACTCCCTACAGCCAAAGAGGCTTATGCCTTTTGCTTCTTCCTGCGGTTTCCGATGACCATTCCGGCCACCACGAACAGTACGGCGATCAGGAACATGGCCGTGCCGATGACATTGATCTGGACGGGCGTACCGCGCTGTGCCGAGCCCCAGACGAACATGGGGAAGGTGACGGTCGAGCCCGCGTTGAAATTGGTGATGATGAAATCGTCGAAGGAGAGCGCGAAGGCGAGCAGCGCGCCCGCCGCGATGCCGGGGGCGGCAATGGGCAGGGTGACCCGGACGAAGGTCTGGACGGGCCCGGCGTACAGGTCGCGCGCGGCCTCCTCCAGCCTCGGGTCCATCGACATGACGCGCGCCTTCACGGCGACGACGACAAAGCTGAGGCAGAACATGATGTGGGCGATGAGGATCGTCCAGAATCCCAACTGTGCACCCAGATTGAGGAACAGGGTGAGCAGCGAGGCGGCCATCACGACCTCGGGCATCGCCATCGGGAGGAAGATCAACGAGTTGACGGCGCCCCGCGCGCGGAAGCGGTACCGCACGAGCGCGAAGGCGATCATCGTGCCGAGGGCGGTCGCACCGAGGGTCGCCCAGGCGGCCAGCTGGAGGCTGAGCGAGAGCGAGCCGCACAGGTCGGCGACGCCGCACGGGTCGGTCCAGGCGGCCGTGGAGAATTCCTGCCACTCGTAGTTGAAACGGCCCTTCGGCTGGTTGAAGGAGAAGACCGTGACGACGACGTTCGGCAGGAGCAGATATCCGAGTGTCAGAAGTCCCGCGATGACGACGAGACGGCGCTTGAGCCAGTTGACGAAGGCCATTTAAACCAGATCCTCCGTCCCGGACTTGCGGATGTAGACCGTGACCATGAGGAGAATGGCGGCCATGAGGATGAACGAAAGGGCCGCCGCCGTCGGATAGTCGAGGATCCGCAGGAATTGGCTCTGGATGACGTTGCCGATCATCTGGGTGTTGGTGGAGCCGAGCAGTTCGGCGTTCACGTAGTCGCCGCCGGCCGGGATGAAGGTCAGCAGCGTGCCGGAGACGACGCCCGGCATGGACAGCGGGAAGGTCACCTTGCGGAACGTCGTGAACGGCTTCGCGTACAGATCGCCGGCCGCCTCGTGCAGCCGCCCGTCGATACGCTCCAGCGAGGTGTAGAGCGGCAGGACCATGAACGGCAGGAAGTTGTACGTGAGGCCGCAGACCACCGCGAGCGGCGTGGCCAGCACGCGGTCCCCGGCCGTCAGACCGAGCCAGCTCGTGACGTCCAGGACGTGCAGGGTGTTGAGCGCGCCGACGACCGGGCCGCCGTCCGACAGGATCGTCTTCCAGGCGAGGGTGCGGATCAGGAAGCTGGTGAAGAAGGGAGCGATCACCAGTATCAGGATCAGATTGCGCCAGCGGCCCGCGCGGAACGCGATCAGGTACGCCAGCGGGTAGCCGAGGAGCAGGCACAGGATCGTCGCCGAGCCCGCGTAGAGCACCGAGCGCAGGAACTGCGGGTAGTACTCGCTCAGCGCGTCCCAGTAGGTCGCGAAGTGCCAGGTGACCTGGTAGCCGTCCTCCAGGGAGCCCGTCTGCACCGATGTGGAGGCCTGGTAGACCATCGGCATCGCGAAGAAGACCAGCAGCCAGATCAGGCCGGGCGCGAGCAGCAGATACGGCGTCCAGCTGCCTCTCTTGCGGGGCGGCTTCGCCGTCGGGACGGGGGCGAGGGGTGGTGGTGCCTCGGCTTCGGTGAGGGTCGACATCAGACGGCCGCCCCTTCGTCCACGCCCGCGGAGCCCGCTGTCCCTGCAAGCAGGGACTGAGCGGCGTCCAGGCCGAAGGTGTGCGCGGGGTTCCAGTGCAGGACGACGTCGGCTCCGGGGACGAGCCGGGCGTCGCGGTCGATGTTCTGGACGTACACCTCGAACTCGGGACAGACCGAGCTGTCGATCACGTACTGCGTGGAGACGCCGATGAAGCTGGTCGCGGCGATCTTCCCGGTGATGCGGTTGCGGCCGACCGGGATCTCCCCTGCGTCGTCCGCGTGCGTGAGGGTGATCTTCTCCGGGCGTACTCCGACGAGGACCTTGCCGCCGGTCCGGGCGGGTGCGGAACATCGCGCCTCGGGGAGGACGAGCTTGCCGTCGCCCGCCTTCAGCACGATCTCGTCGCCGCTCCTGGAGTCGACCTCGGCCTCGATGAGGTTGGAGGTGCCGAGGAAGTTGGCGACGAAGGTGGTCCGTGGGTTCTCGTACAGGTCGGCGGGTGAGCCGAGTTGCTCGACTCTGCCGCCGTTCATCACGGCGACCGTGTCGGCCATGGTCATGGCCTCCTCCTGGTCGTGCGTGACGTGGATGAACGTGATGCCGACCTCGGTCTGGATGCGCTTGAGCTCCAGTTGCATCTGGCGGCGCAGTTTGAGGTCGAGGGCGCCGAGGGGTTCGTCGAGGAGGAGGACCTTCGGGTGGTTGATGAGGGCGCGGGCGACGGCCACGCGCTGCTGCTGGCCGCCCGACAGCTGATGCGGCTTCTTGCGTGCCTGCTCGCCGAGCTGGACCAGTTCCAGCATCTCCTCGACCTGCTTCTTCACGCTCTTGATGCCGCGCCGGCGCAGACCGAAGGCGACGTTCTCGAAGATGTCGAGATGCGGGAAGAGGGCGTACGACTGGAAGACGGTGTTCACCGGCCGCTTGTACGGAGGCAGGTTCGTCACGTCGTGGTCGCCGAGCGAGACGCTTCCGCAGGAAGGTTCCTCCAGGCCGGCGATCATGCGCAGGGTGGTGGTCTTGCCGCAGCCGGAGGCGCCGAGCAGGGCGAAGAAGGAACCTTCCGGCACGGTCAGGTCGAGCGGGTGCACGGCGGTGAAGGAGCCGTAGGTCTTGCCGATGCCGGAGAGGCGGACGTCACCGCTGCCGTTGTCTGTGCTCTTCTTGCTGGTCATCGTCCTCGTCACGCCCCTGTCAGCTTCGCGAACTTCTCTTCGTACGCCGTCTCTTCCTTCTGGGTGAGGGAGCGGAAGGCGTGGGACTTGGCTGCCATGGCCGCGTCGGGAATGATCAGCGGGTTGTTCGCCGCGTCCGGGTCGATCTTGGCCAGCTCCGCCTTCACGCCGTCGACGGGGCACACGTAGTTGATGTACGCGGCGAGTTCGGCGGCCGGCTTCGGCTCGTAGTAGTAGTCGATGAGCCGTTCGGCGTTGGTCTTGTGCCGGGCCTTGTTCGGGATCAGCAGGTTGTCCGTCGAGGTCATGTAGCCGCTGTCGGGGATGAGGAAGTCGACGTCCGGGGTGTCGGCCTTGACCTGGACGACGTCACCGGCCCAGGCGATACAGGCCGCTAGGTCGCCCTTGGTGAGGTCCGAGGTGTAGTCGTTGCCGGTGAAGCGGCGGATCTGGCCCTTGTCGACGGCCTTCTGGAGGCGGGCGATCGCCGCGTCGTAGTCGTCGTCGCCGAACTTCGCCGGGTCCTTGCCCATGTCCAGCAGGGTCATCCCGATGGTGTCGCGCATCTCGGAGAGGAAGCCGATCCGGCCCTTGAGCTTCGGGTTGTCGAGCATGTCGGAGACGGACGTGACCTCCTCGCCGTCGAGCGCCTTCTTGTTGTAGGCGATGACGGTCGATATGCCTTGCCAGGGGTACGAGTACGCGCGGCCCGGGTCCCAGTCGGGGTTGCGGAACTGCTGGGAGAGGTTCATGAAGGCGTGCGGCAGATTGGCCGCGTCCAGTTTCTGGACCCATCCGAAGCGGATCAGCCGGGCGGCGAGCCAGTCGGTGACGCAGATGAGGTCGCGACCGGCGTCCTGACCGGCGGCGAGCTGCGGCTTGATCTTGCCGAAGAACTCGACGTTGTCGTTGATGTCCTCGGCGTACTCGACCTTGATGCCGGTGCGCCGGGTGAACTGCTCCAGGCTGGGGTGATGCTTGCCGCTGTCGTCGATGTCCATGTAATCGGTCCAGTTGGAGAAGTTGACCTCCTTCTCCTTGGCCGAGTGGTCCTCTGACGAGACGCCCGAGGTGTTCCTCGCCGCGGGGATGCCGCAGGCGCTCAGCGCGCCGAGCCCGCCGATCGCGAGTGCGCCACCGGTTGTGGCGCGCAGCAGCGAACGACGGCTGAGGGCGGCCCTGCCGCCCGTGAGGCTGCGCCGCACGGCGGCCGCCTGGGCCTGGGACAGGCGGTCGGGCTCGTACTGCTCCATGCGCGTGATGCCCTTTCGGAGGTGCCCTTTCGGGAGGGTGGGCGGGGACGGGCCGGGGTCGAACGGCCGGTCCCCGGGCTGGCTAGCGGTCCCCGAAGATCGTGCGGTGCCAGTCCTTCCTGGCGATCGCCGTATTGTCGAACATGACGTGTTTGATCTGGGTGTACTCCTCGAACGAGTACATGGACATGTCCTTGCCGAAGCCGGATGCCTTGTGTCCGCCGTGCGGCATCTCGCTGATGATCGGGATGTGGTCGTTGACCCACACACACCCGGCCTTGATCTCCCGGGTGGCGCGGCCCGCCCGGTACACGTCCCGGCTCCAGGCGGAGGCGGCGAGGCCGTACGGGGTGTCGTTCGCGAGCCGGATGCCCTCGTCGTCGCTGTCGAAGGGCAGGACCACGAGCACCGGACCGAAGACCTCCGACTGGACGATCTCACTGTCCTGGGCCGCGTCCGCGACGAGCGTGGGCCGGTAGTACGCGCCGTTCTTCAGCTCCCCCTGGGGCGCCTCGCCACCGGTGACCACGCGCGCGTACGCGCGTGCCCGCTCGACGAACCCGGCGACGCGGTCGCGCTGGACGTGCGAGATCAGCGGGCCGAGGTCGGTGCCCGGGGCGAAGGGGTCGCCGAGCCGGACGGTCTCCATGAGAGCGGCCGTCCGCGCGACGAACTCCTCGTAGAGGGGCCGCTGCACGTACGCGCGCGTGGCGGCCGTGCAGTCCTGGCCCGTGTTGATGAGGGCGCCCGCGACCGCGCCGTTGACGGCGGCCTCCAGGTCGGCGTCGTCGAAGACCACGAACGGGGCCTTGCCGCCCAGCTCCAGATGGATGCGCTTGACGGTGGCCGTGGCGATCTCGGCGACGCGCTTCCCGACGGCCGTGGACCCGGTGAAGGAGGTCATGACCACGTCGGGATGCCCGACGAGGTGCTCTCCGGCCTCCTTGCCGGTCCCGGTGACGATGTTGATCACGCCGTCGGGGATTCCGGCGTCGGTGGCGGCCTGCGCGAACAGCAGCGAGGTGAGCGGGGTCGGCTCGGCGGGCTTCAGGACGATCGTGTTGCCCGCGGCGATCGCCGGGAGGATCTTCCAGGCGGCCATCTGGAGCGGGTAGTTCCAGGGCGCGATGGAACCGACCACACCGATGGGCTCACGGCGTACGTACGAGGTGTGGTCGCCGGAGTACTCGCCGGCCGACTGGCCCTGGAGGTGCCGGGCGGCGCCCGCGAAGAACGCGGTGTTGTCGATGGTGCCGGGCACGTCGAACTCGCGCGTCAGCTTGAGCGGCTTCCCGCACTGCAGGGACTCGGCCCGCGCGAACTCCTCCGCCCGGTCGGCCAGGACCGCGGCGAAGCGGTGCAGCGCGTCCGACCGCTCACCGGGGGTCGTGGCGGCCCAGCCGGGGAACGCCACGCGGGCGGCGGCGACGGCCGCGTCCACGTCGTCCGTGCCGGCCAGCTCGTAGGTGAGGACCTCGTCGCCGGTCGCGGGGTCGACGACCGCGTGGGTGCGGCCCGATGTGCCCTTCGTCAGGCGGCCGGCGATGTACTGGGCGCCGGCCGCGAAGCGGTCCTGTGCGGGGAATCGGTCCGAGGCGGCGGTGCCCGGGTTCTGCATGTCGCTCTCCTCCGCCGGCGCCCCCTCTGTTCCCGGGGGCTGGTGGCGTAGCTCCAGCTCGATTTGAGTGCCGATCCTGACAGAGCTATGCGGCACCAACAAGTGATTCCGTTGTTGCCTTTTGGTTACGCGACGGAATCTGTCGACCAGGTGTCCAGTCAGGGCGGAAAATCGAGGACGGATTGTCAGTGGTGGCTGCCAGACTCGTCGGCATGGAGAAGATCGATTCTTGGGACACGCTCACGAAGGCGGTCCGGTCGGGGGCAAGGGTCAACTACCTGCACTTCTGGGGACACCGCCCACGGCCCGACGGCCGGATCGGCGCGAGCTGTCTGAGCCAGTGGTGGCCGTCACCGTTCACGGTGGACGGCGTGGAGTACGCGACGGCCGAGCACTGGATGATGGCGTCGAAGGCCCGGCTGTTCGGGGACGCGGAGGCGGAGCGCAAGGCCGTCGCCGCGTCGAGCCCCGCCCAGGCCAAGAAGATCGGGCGGCTGGTCCGCGGCTTCGACGACGCCATCTGGCAGCGGGAGCGCTTCGGCATCGTCGTCGAGGGCAGCTTCCACAAGTTCGCCGCCCACGCCGACCTGCGGACGTTCCTCCTGGGCACGGGCAACCGCGTACTCGTCGAGGCCAGCCCCCTCGACCGCGTCTGGGGCATCGGCCTCGCCGCGGACGACGAACGAGCCATGGACCCCGCGCGGTGGCGGGGCCCCAACCTGCTGGGCTTCGCCCTGATGGCTGCCCGGGAGAGATTGCTGAGCGGGGTCGACGCCTGAGCACTCCACCGGAAGCCCGTACGCCTGTGGGTGCGTCGTGGCCGGTCGCCACCCACGGCGGAGTCGCACATCGCCACAGCCCCGCGCCCCTTGGGGCGCTACTGAAGCGCACCGGCCTTCACGCCGGCCCCGTCTAGTCGGTGCGGCGCGCGAGGGTGCCGACGGCGGGGGGCGCGTCGTTGTCGCCGGCCGGCAGCACCAGCGAAAGCGACGTGGAGTAGCTGTCATCGAAGGGGTCGGGGTCCGAGTCGTAGTCGTCGCTGCCGGGCGCCACGATGATGAGGACGATGAACCCGATGCCGAGCAGGATGCCGACCACTCCGCAGATGATCCCGGCCAGGGCGTGGCCCGGGTTCGTCGCCTCGCCACGGCGTGCCTTGGCCCGGCCGATGAACCCGAAGATCACGGCCATGATCCCGAGCAGAATCGCCAGCGGCCACAGACAGAACAGCACGGCGGCGCAGATGCCGAGCACCATCGCCGCGATCCCCATCCCGTTGCTCGGCGGCGCCGCCATCGCGGACCAGGCATAACCCGCACCGGGGGTGGGGTAGCCGACGCCGGGGTGGGCGTGGGCGCCCGGGTACGCCGGGTACTGGTGGGGGTAGCCGTACGGGGCCTGCCCGGGCCCTTCGGGGCTGATGGGCGGGGGCGGTACGGCGGTGCCGGGGGCGGGCGCCGCGTAGGGGGCGCCGACTGCGGGCGGCGGGAAGGACGCGTGGGGCGCGGGCGGGGCGAACGGGTTGGGAGCGGGGGCGGAGGGCGTGGCGGGCTGCGGGCCGCCCGGGGGTGCGAACGCGCCGGGACCGGCCCAGGGCTGCGGAGCCGCAGGGGCCTGGAAGGGCGTCGGCGCACCCGAGTCGGCCGGTACCGGGCCGCTGGTGTCCACGCCCGGCATGGACGCGACCGTCATCTGGTCGTAGACCGAGGGAGGGGAGGGGGCGGGACTCGGCATCGGGGTGTCTGCCGGTGCGGCCCATGGGTCGCGGGGAGCGGGGCCGGGAGTGGCGGAGTCGGTGACCGGCACGTTCGGCTCGGCGGACCCGGCGGGCGCTGTCGGCTTGTCCAGCGCCACCTTGGCGGCCCGGGCCGGAACCGCATCCTCGGGCTCCGAGGCGGCGTCCGGCGCGGACTGCAGTGGGACACCGTCAGCCACGGTCGGCAGCACGGCACGATCAGCCGCCCCCCACACTGGAGCGCCGTCGGCCACCGTCGGCAACGCAGCACCATCGATCACCATCGGCAGCACATCGTCCTCGGCCACCGTCGGCAGCGCGGCGCCGTCAACCACCGTCAGCGCTATCGCGGCGTCGCCCTGTGAGGGTGCCCACGGGTCCGGCTGTGGGTCGGCCGGTGTCTCCGGAATCGGTGCCTCGTCGGACGGCATAAGTGGGTCCCCCTGTAACGTTCCGTGCCGTTCTGCGTCGTCTTTTCCGTCGTACGCGATCAGCTGTACGTTCGGTCATGCTAAGGCCCTGGGTTCAGCGCGCGGATCGCCGCCTACGATGATCCCCGAGTCATCGATCAGCCGATCACCCGCGCCCCCCGACGAAGACCATGGTCCGGGGCGGACGCCGTTCCCGGGGAGGAACCTTGACCGACCACCGCACCGCGCAGGGCGTGCCCGTGACCCCCGCCGTTTCCGGCGCGTCCGGCACCCGAGACCCGCACGCCTTCATCGCCGGTCTGCCCAAGGCCGAACTGCACGTGCACCACGTCGGCTCCGCCTCCCCCCGTATCGTCTCGGAACTGGCCGCCCGCCACCCCGACTCCAAGGTGCCGACGGACCCCGAGGCTCTCGCGGACTACTTCACGTTCACGGACTTCGCCCACTTCATCCAGGTGTATCTGTCCGTCGTCGACCTGATCCGCACCCCGGACGACGTCCGGCTGCTGACCTTCGAGGTGGCGCGGGACCTGGCCCGGCAGCAGGTGCGGTACGCCGAGCTGACCGTCACGCCGTACTCCTCCACCCACCGCGGGATCGACGAGCGGGCCTTCATGGAGGCGATCGAGGACGCGCGCAAGGCGGCGGAGGCCGAGTTCGGGACCGTACTGCGGTGGTGCTTCGACATTCCCGGCGAGGCGGGGCTGGTCTCGGCCGAGGAGACCGTCCGGCTGGCCACCGAGGACCGGCTGCGGCCGGAGGGGCTGGTGTCGTTCGGGCTCGGCGGGCCCGAGGTCGGCGTACCGAGGCCGCAGTTCAAGCCGTACTTCGACCGGGCGATCGCGGCCGGGCTGCACTCGGTGCCGCACGCCGGCGAGACCACCGGCCCCGAGACGGTGTGGGACGCGCTGAACGAGCTGCGCGCGGAGCGCATCGGGCACGGCACCAGTTCGGCCCGCGACCCGAAGCTGCTCGCCCACCTCGCCGAGCACCGGATCGCCCTGGAGGTCTGCCCGACCTCGAACATCGCCACGCGCGCGGTCCGCACCCTCGACGAGCACCCCATCAAGGAGTTCGTGCGGGCCGGGGTGCTGGTCACCATCAACTCCGACGACCCGCCGATGTTCGGCACCGACCTCAACACCGAGTACGCGGTCGCGGCGCGCCTCCTCGACCTCGACGAGCAGGGGCTGGCCGCCCTCGCGAAGAACGCCGTGGAGGCGTCCTTCCTCGACGAGCCCGGCAAGGCCCGTCTGTCCGCCGAGATCGACACCTACACCTCGGCCTGGCTGACCCCCTGACCCGATCGGGACCACAATCATCCCCATGCGCACCGTGACAGCCGTCGCCCATCGCGGCGCCCCGTACCACCACCGTGAGAACACGCTCGACTCCCTGCGGTCCGGGCTCGAACTGGGCGCGAACGCCGTCGAGTTCGACGTACGGACGACCCGTGACGGCGTGCCCGTCCTGCTCCACGACTCGACGCTGAACCGGCTCTGGGAGGTGGAACGGCCGCTGGCCGCGCTCTCCGCCGCGGAGCTGCGCGGGCTGACGGCCGACGGGGTACCGACGCTGGCCGACGCGCTGCTCACCACCAAGGACAGCCGGGTCATGGTGGACCTGCCGGGCGCGGTGAACCCCCGGGCGGTGCGGCAGGTCCTCGACGTCGTAAGGGAGTACGAGGCCGAAGACCGCGTCTACTACAGCGCCGACCCGCCCACCATGCTCGCCGTCCGCGCCGCCGCCCCCACCGCCGAGATCGCCCTCACCTGGAAGACCCTCGCCCCACCCCGCCCCGCCCTCCTCGACGCCATACGCCCCCGCTGGCTCAACTACCGCTTCGGCCTCGTCACCCGCGCCCTGGCGGACCGTATCCACCGCGACGGCTACCTCCTCTCCGTCTGGACCCCCGACACCCGCCGCTCCATGCGCCGCCTGATCGATTTGGGCGTCGACTCGATCACAACGAACCGAGTCGACGCACTGTGCGCACTGAAGCGGCACTCCTGAAACGGAGGCGGCACTCTCAGACGGGGGCCGCGGACAGCGCGCCCCTCAAGGGGGGCGGGGAACCGCGCGATCAGCCACGACGCACCCGCACCCGCACCCGCCGCCCAACGCGTCCCCCGAGTCCTCAGGCGCCCCACGGCCAACCGCTACACCTCCGACCGTTGCCCCACCGTCGCCGCATTCTCCGGCTTCCCCCGCGTGACGTACTGCGGCACGGGTGCCGAGTCCTTGCCGTTGTCGCGGACAAGGCCGTAGCGAATGGCGCCCCGGTCGGGGCCGTAGTTGACGTCCTCGGTGATGGCGTCCCAGGTGGAGGGGGCGACGGTGACGCCGTAGTCGGCGCCGCGTTCGTTCTGGGTGAGGGTGACCGTGCCGTCGAGGTAGAAGTACTCGTTCTGCCACATTTGTTGGGTGCCGTCGGGCAGGACGGTGTATCCGGTGTCGGGGCCGCCCATGCCGGAGGTCTTGCCGTCGGCGGAGGTCGGGTCGTCCATGCGTCGGCCGCCGCCGGAGGCGACGTGGAAAAGCTTTCCCTTCAGTCCGGTCCAGGACGGCATGACCAGGCCGCCCGCCCGGTACTGGGGCGAGATCTGCCAGCGGACCAGGACGTAACCCTCGCCCGTGAAGGTCACGTTGTCGCCGCGGTGGTTCATCACGGTCCGCGTGCCGCCGCTGCCGGTGAGGCCGGACTCGGGCCGGCGCGGGAGCGCGGCCGGCGGGGTGTCCGGGTCCGGCGCCTCGTCCGCGACGTCGACGACGGTGCCGTACAGGTCGGCCTTCTTCGTCGCGGACGGGGAGGCGGAGGGGGACGATGACGACGACGGCGAGGTGGAGGGCGACGGAGAGCGGGGCGCCGGGGCGACGGGCGCGCGGGCGGTGCTCAGCGCGGTGGGCGCGGCCTGCGGGGGCCGGTCCTCCGGGGTTTGCGTCACGACGTACGCGCCCCCGGTGACGATGGTCGCGCCCGCCGTCACCGCGACGGCGGGCTTGGTGAGGACACCGAGCATCTTGGCGGACCAGCCCACCGAGGCGGTCGCGGCGGTCGCCGCCACGGCGGTCTTCCCGCCGAAGGCCAGCGACAGGGTGAAGCCGACAGGGACGGGGACCAGGGCGAGGCCGACGAGAAGGCGTTCGGCGGGGACGACAACCTCGCCGGGGCGACCGTGGCCGTCGCAGCGGGCGCAGCCGCGGACGTGCCGGGCGATGCGCTTGCGCCACACCGAGTCGGGCCGTCCGCTCCAGCGGGCGGTGAGCCGGCCGAGGTCGGAGCAGGAGGAGTCGAGGGCGCGGACGATGCCGCGCGCGGTCTCCAGGCGGGCCTTCATCCGCTGGACGCGTACGGCGGCATGCTGCCGGCTGATGCCGACGGCGGCGGCGAGTTCGCGCCGGGTGAGTTCGCCCGCGACCTCCAGCCACCACAGTGACAGCAGTTGGCGGTCCTCGTCGTCGAGCCAGCGGACCGCTTCCGCGACCTCCTTCCGCTGGCCTTCCAGCTGAAGTCTCAGCACGGTCAGTTCGGCGAAGTCGGCGGCTGCGTGGGCGTCGCTGTCGTCGAGCTGGTCGGCGGTGCGGCGGCGCGCCCGGTCCCGTATCTGCCGCATCGCGATCGCGACCAGCCAGGAGCGGAAACTGTCCGGATCGCGCAGCGTGTCGAGGTTGTCGACGGCGCGCAGCATGGTCTCCTGCACGACGTCGTCGACATCGGCGTGACCGTTGAGGGCCCGGCCGACGATGTTGTAGACGAGCGGCAGCCAGCCCTCGACCAGTTCGTCGAGGGCCCGCCGGTCCCCTGCCTGCGCGGCCGCGATGGTGGAGCGCCACTGCCGCCCGTCCACGTACGTTCCCTCCGGTCCCGCTGGGCTCACCCTGTTCACTCGGCTGTGTTCCGTACCTTCTCAGCCATCCCTGTGACGTGGGGAACCTCCGAGGCGGAGATCACACTGCTCATACGGCTCGCTCCTGTACGTGGGGAAACAGGGGGTGCCTACGGAGACGGTGTGGAGGCGGCCGCGATAACAGTTTTCTGGCCCCACCCGCCGGTGAGCACCTCCAGCCGCTTGATCCGCTGCCGTACGACGTACAGCGGGATCACCCCGAACACTCCGAACGACATGTCGACCACCGTCCACCAGAAGGGGATGTCCCGGATCGGCCCGCAGATCAGGGCCAGCGGGACGATCCCCGCACAGGCGATCATGCCGAACTCGACCACCCAGATGTTGCGTACCGGGTCGCGGTAGGGGCCGTAGAAGGCCACGGCGATCACGAGGTGCGCGAAGGCCAGCCAGTCGGTGCCGTACAGGAGGAACGGGTACGCGGCGTCGGCCTCGTCGAGCCCCGTCCGTACGCGCTCGATCCACTCCACGAGCCCCGGCAGGTACTCCCCGACGGACAGCGACCGCAACAACTCCTCGGTCCACCGCAGCTCATGGACCAGCGGGAACGCCGTGGCACCGCTCAGGACCAGACAGACGACGAAGAAGACCAGCCACGCACGGATGCCCTTCAACAGGGCGGCTCTGTCGCTCATGCGGTGAGCGTACGCCCCCCTTTGAACGCGTTCAAAAGGGGGCCCGGCATGTGCCGGGCCCCCACGAGAACGCAAGCGGCCGTCAGCCGCCGGGAATCGATCGGATCACGGCGAGGTCGAATTGCAGGCGCACCTTCTCGCTGACCATGGCACCGCCCTCCGCGAGCCGCTGGTTGTACGTAAGACCCCATTCGGAACGATTGATGGTGGTCGTCCCGTCGAAACCGACCCGCTCGTATCCGAACGGATCCATGACGTGCCCTATATAGGTGAGTTCCAGATCGACGGGACGGGTGATGCTCTTGATCGTGAGTTCGCCGGCCATGCGGTAGACATCGTTACCCACCGGACGCACCGCCGTACTGACGAAACGCATGCGCGGATAGGTCGCGGCGTCCAGGAAGTCGCGGCCCATCAGATGGGCGTCACGTTGTTCCACTCCGGTGTCGACGGACGCGGTGGACAGAACTATCTCGGCCCGTGAACGAGAAGGATCACGGCCGTCGAAGTAGAGCCGGCTCTGATACTCGGTGAACGACCCGCGCACGGTCGTCACCAGGGCGTGGCGGACGGAGAAACCGATACGGCTGTGCGCCGCGTCGATCATCCATTCGCCGGTCAGCATCGCCAGGGCGGGATCGGACGGGCCGGTGGAAGTGAATGCCTGGGACTCGTGGGGGAGTTGCGAGGCTGTGGGGGCTGCCGGGCGGCGCAGGGACGCAGCACGGGTGAACAGGTTCATGATTCACGTAAATACGGCACGACGGGATGGGCCGCAACCCTTGGTCGGCCGATCCGTCAGGTTCGAATCGACACCGAAAGGCTGATAAAGCGCCACCGCGCGGCAGACAATTGCACTATCTCCACAGGGTCGCCACGAATTGCCCGCCGTAATTCGCCTCGGGAAGACCGGAATACGACCCCGGATTCAATGCCGTCCTTGCCGACCCTTGAGCGCCACGGGGATGCGGTCCAGCACCGGGAACGGGACGAGACCGTAGTGGTAGAAGTCCACCGCGTCGGCCCCGCCGGGGCCGGTGGCCGCCGCGGTCTTCGCCGCCAGCCGCTCGGCGGACTCCGTGTCCGGAACTCCCGGACGCAGTACGGCCCGCAGGGAGCAGCCGTCGCGCAGAGCGGCCCGGTAGGCGGAGACGTCGGCCGCGATCCGTTCCGGGTCCCGGGCGTACGCGAGCACGGTGTAGCCGGGGACGACGGCGCTGACCGCCGCCGCGTCGACACCGATCCGCCAGGCCTCGTCGACGGCGAGCGCGCCCGTCGGCCGGCCGTCCGCGTACCCCTTCACCGCACCGGTCAGATCGAGGAAGACGAGCCGCGAGCCCTCGTCCGCCACCGCGTCGGCCACGGCCGCGGCGAGCGAGGTGACGGTGTCGGTACGGGTGCGGACATAGGCGGCGACGGCCTCGGGGAAGTCCGTGGACTGTGGGTCTGCCCCGTCGAGCACCCGGCTCACCACCCGGGCGGCCTCGGCCCGCGCGGCACCCGCGTCCACCCCGGCGGCCTCCGCCCGCTCCGCGCAGTACGGGCAGAAGCACAGCCCGAGCAGGAACTCCGCAAGCGGGCCCAGCGGGACGAAGCTGCGCTCATGGTGGTAGCCGTGACCGAAGGTGCCGTAGTGGAGGGACTCGGCGACCACCGCGTCCACGCCCGCGCGCGCCACCGAGCGGGCCAGCGCCACGGCGTACGCCCGCACATCGGGGTGGGCCGGGCAGAGGTCGGCCGGGGCGGCCCGGTCGCCGAAGCAGTTCCGCTGGGTGACGTCGGGGTGGGCGAGGCCCAGGGTGGTGTTGTGCAGGAAGACGGTCCAGCCGTGCAGCGCCGCACCCCGCTCGGCCGTACGTCGGCGCAGTTCGCGCAACGGCTCCTCCTCGGCCCCCACTTGCGCGGGAGGCACGAGGCGCAGTCCGTCGAACAGGTCGGCCGGCGGGACGAAGTGGGTGCCGTCGCGGCGCAGGGTGACCCGCGCCGGGCCGTGCGGGGTGACGTCACGGGCCCGGTGGTAGGCGGCGGCGACGGTGAGCGTGTCGCAGCCGTACGCGCCGAGGACCCGGTCGAGCACCGCGTCGGTGCCCTCGGCGCGCAGGTCCTCGACGAAGGTGTACGTCGACGCCGTGGAGGCGGGGGACGGGGAAGCGGGCGGGGTTTCCACGGGGCTCCTGTCGGACGGGGCGCGCGGCCTGAAGGGGCGCGCGGCCTGAAGGGGCGCGCGGCCAGGTGGATGTGCGGCTCCGCCGCGCGGGCGCGACCAGCCACGACGGCGCAGCGGACGACCGACGGCACATCGCGGCCCGTCCAGCGGAGTTTCGCGCTCAGCGGCCGGCGTCCCGGACCCTGGAGGAGCCCAGGACGTGCGAGATGTCCAGGCCGGTGCGTACGACCATGGGGCCGACCTCGCGGACCCGCGCGGGCGTCATCCGCGTGGTGAGGCCGGAGACGCTGACCGCGCCGACGGCCGCGTCGGTGTGGTCGAAGACGGGCGCGGCGACGCACCGCACCTCGGGCTCGTTCTCGCGGTCGTCGATGGCGTAGCCCTGCCGGCGGACCCGGTCCAGTTCGAAGCGCAGTCTCTGCGGGTCGGTGGTCGTGTGCGGGGTGACCTGCGGCATCCCGGCGGCGACCACGACCCGGAACTCCTCCTCGCCCAGCCAGGCGAGGATGGCCTTGCCCACGGCGGTGCGGTAGGCGGGGACCCGGCTGCCGACCCGGGAGGCCATGCGGACGTTGGTCTCGTTCTCGACCTTGTCGATGTAGACGATGTCCGGCGCCTCGTAGACCACGAGATGGCAGGTCTCCCCCACCGCGTGCTGGAGCAGCCGCAGCGGCTCGGTGGCCACGGTCCGCAGGTCGAGCGAGGAGAGGTAGGCCTGGCCGAGCCGCAGAGTGCCGTGCCCGAGCCGGAACCACCCCGTCTCCCGGTCGCGGACCAACAGGTCCGCCTCCAGGAGCGGCGCGGCGAGCCGCAGCACCGTGCTCTTGTTGATGCCGAGTTCCTCGGCGAGCCGGGTCAGCGAGATGCCCCGGCCGGTGCCGGCGTGGTCGCGGATGTGCTCCAGGACGGTGAGCGCCCGGCGCAGCGAGGACGCCTGGTTGCGGCGGGCCGGGGCTCCCGGGGTGGTGGTCATGTCGTACTCCTCGGCAGCAGTCCACGGGCGACGGTGTCGCGGGCGGCGGCAAGATGCCGCCCTGCCCGGGCGAGCGAGACCTCGTGATGGCCGGGGAACAGCGCGTCGACGTCGAGTGTGGCCAGCAGGGTCAGACTGGCCGCGTACTCGGGCACCCGGCAGTCGTGCAGATTCTGCAGCGAGACGCGGCCCCCGGTGAAGACACAGTCCCCGGAGAAGAGCGCCCGGTAGTCCGGGGTACGCAGGTGGTAGCAGAGGTGCCCGTCGGCATGACCGGGCGTCGCGACGGCCCGCAGGACCACCCCGCCGCCGAGGTCGATCTCCTCACCGTCGCCCATGGCCTCGACCTGGGGGCAGGGGGCGAAGGTGTAGTCGGCCGGGTAGTACCCGGCCGCCTTTCCCCGGTCCAGGCTGACACCGTGCTCGTCCCCCGCCGCGATCCACGCCGTGGCCTCGGCTCCGGCCCGCACACGCAGACCGGGCAACCGCTCGGCGAGCGCGGCGGCTCCGCCCGCGTGGTCGGCGTGGCCGTGGGTGAGGAGGAGATGGCCGGGGTCGGCGCCCGTGGCGCGTACGGCGCGCACGACGGCGTGGGCGGACCGGCCGGCTCCCGCGTCCACGAGCACGCTGTGCCGAGCGCCCCGTACCAGGTAGACATGACAGTCCAGCGGGTCGCTGAGATCGAACCCGTACGCACCGCTGGCGACGAGCGAGACATGGTCGGTCAGCCGCATGACGGCCCTCCTGCTCTCGAGACGGACGGGGACGAGGAAGAGGACGAAGACGAAGACGGGACGACCGGTCGACCGCGCGACGACCCTCCCACGCCTCCCCCAACGCCGACCCCGAGCCGGAGGTGACCGTTCAGCCCCACGACGGCCCTCCCTCTCCCCGCACCGAAGCCCCCGCCGGCCGCACCACCGCGCCCTCACCCCGCCGCTCGGCCCCCATCCCCCGCACCGCCGCCACCACGACCCGCGCGGCCAGCTCCACCTCCGCGAGCGCCACCGACTCCGCCGCCGAGTGGGCGTCCCGCACCGAGCCCGGCCCGAAGACCACCGACGGGATCCCGGCGCGGGCCAGTTTGCTGGCGTCCGTCCCGAAGGGCATGCCCCGGACCTCGGCCGGACGGCGGTGGTCGGCGAGGGCCCGGCACAGGGCTGTGACGATCTCGGCGTCGGGCCGGGTGTCGAGGGCCGGGTCGACGGTGAACGGCGGGTCGACGTCCGCCCCCAGCGCGGCGAGTTCGGCACGCTCCTGCCACCACACGGTCTCCAGGTCCTCGCCGGGGAGCGTGCGGCGGTCGACGTCCACCTCGCAGCTGCCGGGGATGGTGTTGGGGCCGGTACCGCCCCGGATTCGGGTGACCGAGCGGGTGGCGGGCCCGAGGAGCGGATGCGGCGGGACGCCAGGAGGCTGGTCCGCGAGGTGGGCGATGACCGGCCCCATCAGCGTGATCGCGTTGACGGCCTCCTCGGGGCGCGAACTGTGCCCGGCCCGGCCCGTGGTGCGCACGGTGTAGCGCACGACCCCCTTGTGCGCGACGGCGGGCACCAGCCCCGTGGGCTCCCCGACGACCGCCCCCACCACCCCACGCCCGGCGACCGCGTCCACGATCAGCCGCCCGGCGAGGGCCACCGCGACCGCCCGCCCCGCGAGCGCGTCCACCAGACCCAGCACTCCCCGGTACGCGTGCTCCTCGTCGCACACCCCCGCCAGCACGACCGTGTACGGCGGCGGTTCCCCGGCCGCGAGTTCGGCGACGGCCGACATGAACGCGGCCAGCGGCCCCTTGGCGTCACAGGCACCCCGCCCGTACAACCGCCCGTCCCTGACCTCACCCTCGTACGGCCCGACGGTCATACCGTCCGTCTCGACCGTGTCGAGGTGCGATTCCAGCAGGACCGCCTCGGGACGCCGCCCCGGTACGACGGCGACGACATTGCACCGCCCCGGCAGCACCTCGTGCAGTTCGGCCCGCACTTCCCGCCCCGCCAGCCAGTCCCGTACGTACTCCGCGACCGCCGTCTCGCCCCCGTCGCCCGCCCCGTCACGGGGGTTGACGCTCGGGATCCGTACGAGGTCCCGCAGGAGCTCCTCCGTCGACGTCATGCCCGGCGCTCCCTCGCGTAGACCAGCAACAGCCCGATGATCAGGACGCCGAGCACGACCTGTCGTACGCCTTCCGAGAGGTTCCAGGAGGTCAGGAGGGCGGTGAGGAGGGTGAGAAGGAGGGCGCCGCCGACCGTGCCGAGAAGATGGCCGCGGCCGCCGAGGATGGAGGTGCCGCCGAGGACGACGGAGGCGATGGACAGGAGTTGGTAGGGGTTGCCCATGGTCAGGGAGCTGGTGCCGGTGAAGCCCAGCAGGACCAGGCCCGCGACACCGGCGAGCAGGGCGCAGGACACGTACGCGATGAAGGCCGTGGACACCAGCGGTACCCCCGACGCCCGGGCCGCGTCCTCGCCGGCGCCGAGGGCGAAGGCGTAGCGGCCGGTGCGGGAGAGGTGGAGCAGCCAGAAGGCGGCGGCCGTGACGACGAGCCACAGCACGAAGGCCCAAGGGACGCCCAGGATGCGGCTGTTGGCGAGGGTGTCCAGCAGGGGGACCTGCGCGGAACTGGGTGAGCCGTCGGTGTAGACGAGCAGGGCGCCGGCGAGGATCGTGCCGGTGGCGAGGGTCATCACCATCGGCGGGACGCGCAGCCACACCACTCCGGCCGCGTTCACGGCGCCCACGAGCGCGCTCAGCAGCAGCGCCACGAGGACGGCCGTCGTGCCGCCGCCCGTGCCGGAGGCGACCTTGGCGCACACCACGGCCGACAGGGCCACGACACCGGAGACGGACAGGTCGATGCCGCTCATCATGACGACGAGGGTCTGGCCGACCGCGACGATGCCGAGGAACGATGCCGTCTGCACCAGATAGCGGACGTTGGAGACGCTGTCGAAGCCGTCCGCGAAGAGGATCGCGGCCAGCCAGGTGACCGCGAGCACACCGAACGCCCAGGTGGCGCGGCTGCCGCGCAGCGCGGCCACCGACACAAGGCTGCTCATACGGCCGCCTCCCTCGTCAGACAGGTCTTCAGGGCGAGCGCCACGACGAGGATCACGCCCTGCACGATGAGCTGGTAGAAGGGCGAGATCCCGGTGAACAGCAGGAGGTTGGTCAGCAGGCCGATGACGAGCGCGCCCAGGACCGTGCCGCGCATCCGGCCGACGCCGCCGAAGAAGCTGATGCCGCCGAGCACGCACGCGGCGATCGAGTTGAGCGTGTACGGGGCCCCGATCGTCGGGTCCGCCGAGCCGGTCTGCACGGCCAGCCCGATCCCGGCGAGCCCGGTGAACGCGCCCGCCAGCGCATACCCGGCGATCTTCACGCCCCGGGTGTGCAACCCGCTCGCGTAGGCGCCGTGTTCGTTGCCGCCGACGGCGTAGAGGGCGAGCCCGTGCCGGGTAGTGCGCAGCAGCTTCCACAGGGCGAGGACGACCGCGACGGTGACCGCGGGGAGAGCCACGCCGTTCCAGCCGTTGTTGTACGCGTCCACCAGCCCGGCGGGTACCTGACCCCCGGGCTGCGGCAGGACCACGAGGGTGACCCCGCCCCACAGGAACGACGCGGCGAGGGTCACGACGATCGGCGGAAGCCCGGCGTACCCGACGAGCGCCCCGTTGACCGCGCCCGCCGCGACCGCCACGCACAGGGCGAGCCCGGCCGCCGTGACCACTCCGCCCGCGCCCTCGGCGTCGTACGTGGCGAACACGGCCATCGCGAGCGCGAGCACCGCTCCGAGCGAGAGGTCGATCCCGCCGAGCAGCATCACCGTCGTCTGACCCGCGGCGGCCAGGATCAGCGGCAGGAACTGGGCGGACAGGATGGTGATCGAGGCGGGGGTGAGCAGGCTGGAGTCGTAGTGCTGATACGCGACCAGCACCCCCAGCAGGAGCGCCGCCAGCGCGAGGAGGTCGGTGTTGCCGCGCGCGGAGACCGCGAGTCGCTCACGCATGGACGACGCTCCCCGAGCCGGAGGCGTCGGTGGCCGACGTGCCCATGACCGACGCCCTGACCAGGCTCTCCTCCGTCAGGCCGGGCCCGGTGAGGCGGTCCACGACCGCCCCCTCGTACAGGACGGCGACCTCGTCGCACAGGCCGACCAGTTCCATGGTGTCTCCGGAGGTGACGAGCACCGCGAGGCCGTCGGCGGCCAGGCGGCGCAGCAGGTGGTAGATCTCGCGTTTGGTGCCGATGTCGATGCCCCGGGTCGGTTCGGCGAGCAGCAGGACCCGGGGTTCGGTCGGCAGCCACTTGGCCAGCGCGACCTTCTGCTGGTTGCCGCCGGAGAGCCGGCGGGCCTCCTGCGCCGGGGAGGCCGCCTTGATCCGCAGCTGCTCGATCAGGTCGTCGACGAGTGCGGTCTCGGCGCCGCGCGCGACAGTGGTCAGGCGGCTCGCGGGAGCGAGGGCGCGCATGCTGGGCAGCGCGAGGTTGGCACGCATGCTGCGCACGGTGTGGACGCCCTCGGTCTTGCGGTCCTCGGGCACGTAGGCGATACGGTGCCGGATCGCGTCCCGGGGCGACGACAACCGTACCGGCCGCCCGTCGAAGGTGACATCGCCGGTGTGCCGGACCAGTCCGAACAGCGCACGCAACACCTCGCGCTGGCCCTGCCCCTGCAGCCCGCCGAGTCCGACGATGCGGCCGGGGGCGAGGTCGAGGTCGACACCGGAGCAGGCGCGGGGGACGGTGAGGCCGCGGACACGGAGGACGGGTTCGGCGGAGCCCTCCTGATCGCCGTCCTCGGCGGTGACCGCCGCCTTCACCGGGAACAGATCCGACAGCTCCCGTCCCACCATCAGCCGCACGATGTCGTCGTGATCGGTGTGGTCCCGCTCCCGGGTGGCCGTCACGGCACCGTCCTTCAGGACGGTCAACCGGTCGCTGATGGCGAACAGTTCGGCCATGCGGTGGCTGACGAGGATCACCGAGCCGCCCTGGTCCCGCAGTTCACTCACGACGCGGAAGACGGCGCCCACCTGCTCCTCGTCCAGCGCGGAGGTGGCCTCGTCGAGGATGAGCAGCCGGGGCCCGCCGGCCAGGGCCTTGGCGAGTTCGACCAGTTGACGGCGGCCCAGCGGCAGCCGTCCGGCCGGGGTGCGCGGGTCCACGTCGAGGCCGACCCGCGCGAGCAGCGGCCGGGCCCGGGCCGCGAGGTCACGGCCCCGGACCAGGCCCCGGCGGCTGGGCCAGGCGCCCAGGAAGACGTTCTCCGCGACGCTCTGGTGCGGGTTGAGGCTCAGCTCCTGGTGGACGGAGCCGACCCCGGCGGCCCGGGCGCGGTGGGGAGACCACGCCCGGGGGACGGGGGTGCCGTCGTACACGACCCGGCCGGAGTCGGGGGCCAGGAGCCCGGTGACGAGGGAGAGGACGGTGGACTTGCCGGCCCCGTTCTCGCCGACCAGGGCCAGCACCTCCCCCGGCTCGACCTCGAAGCTCACGTCCGTGAGCACCCGGTTGCCCGCGAACGACTTCGACACCTTCTCCACGCTCAGCAGCGGCACGGTGGTCACCCGATCACTTGCCGATGAGCTTGTCGATCTCGGCCTGCGGCAGGTCGCTGATCGGGTACGAGTCGTCGGCCTGGTCGGGCTTGGCGTAGTCGCCGAGGTTGTCGTCGGTGATCTCGGGCAGCGGCACGTCGATGTCCTGGGGGACGTCCACGCCCTCCCTCTTGGCCACGGCCGCCTCCAGGGCGATCACGGAGAGGTAGTTGGGCTGGGCGGTGGCCAGGGAGGAGAACCCTTCCTTCTGTTTGCTCTGCCACAGCTTCAGGAAGCCGTTGTAGTTCTCGCCGGTGATCGGGACGAGCTTCTTGTCCTGCTTGACCAGCGTCTGCAGCGCGGCGGCCGAGAGCGCGCCGCCCTGCGAGAACACCCCGTCGATGTCCGGGTGGGCGGAGTAGGCGGAGGCGAAGGCCTGGGCGGCCGGCGCGAGGTTGTACTCGCTGTGCACATTGCTGACGATCTTGATGTCCGGGTACTTCTTGAAGACCGTCTCGGCCCCCGACCACCGGTCCTCACTGACGGCGACGCCGGCCGGCCCGTTCATGGCGATGATGCTGCCCTTGCCGTCCAGCTTCTTCGCCAGCCACTCGGCCATCATCGAGCCCCAGGCCTTCTGGTCCGTACCGACCCTGATGACCTTGGTACTGGTCGGCAGTGAGTCGAAGGCGACGACGGTGATGCCCGCGGCGACCGCCTGTTCCAGCGCCGGGTTGAGCGCGGTGGAGGAGCCCGCGTCGACGAGGATCACGTCGTACTTCTGCTGGATCATCGCCCGGATCTGCGCGATCTGCTGCGAGGTGTCGCCGTTGGCGTTGAACGTCTTGAACGACGACACCTTGCCCGCCGACTTCAGCTTGTCGACGTCGGTCTCCAGCATCTTCAGGGTCTGCTGCATCCACGACGGGGTCAGGTAGATCGTCGACCAGCCGACCTTGAGGTCCTTGGCCTGCGGCGCGGACGAGGCGCTCTTGTCGGCGCCGGCGGTGGCACTGCCGGACTCGACGTTGCATGCGGTGACCCCGGCCAGTGCGCAGAGAGAGGCGGCCACGGCCAGCGCACCACGTACGGAACGTGCGTTCATCGAAGTTCCTCAAATCCCTCGAAAGGTGCCCGAGCCGTCGAAACGACCCGGATGACAGGCGAGTTGGGGAAGGGGCTTTCGCCGGGATCCGCGCACAGGAACATCACTGTTCCGGCCGTGGGGGACGGTTCACCCGGTGAGGACCGGTCTGTTGAGACGGGAAGGTAGGAGGTGCGCGAGCCCGGGCACCACGTCTGCAACACAAAATTTCGCATTGCACAACACACCGGCTCCGGGGCCTGGCGAGCCCCCGCTGTCAGACCCCTGTGCCACGCTCGGAACATGACGGAGGAGAAGAAAGAGCCGGGACGGACGTCACCACGAGTGGTGGCCGTCAACCGGGGCGCGGAGCAGGCCGACGGTCGGATCCCCCGCCGCGGCCCTCGACACGACGCGCTCGACGCCTGGATCGGCAGATGGATCAACGAGGGCCACATGATCGAGGCCGACGGAACCCACGGCGCCCCGATCACCACATCCGACGTGTACGAATGGGCAGTCGGCGGCTTCTTCGTCCTCCACACGGCGTACGGCCGCATCGGCGACCTCCCCGTGGGCGGCACCGAGATCATCGGCTACGACGAGACGACCGGCACCTACACCTCGCACTTCTACGACAGTCAGGGCAACATCACCCTCAGCACCCTGACCGCCGACGGCGACACCTGGACGTACCAGGGCGAAACCACCCGCTCCACGGTCCACTTCACCGACGACCACCGCGTCCAGGCCGTCCTGCACGAACGTACGGACGACGGCAGAACCTACAACCCTTCCATGAGGGTCACCCTCACCAAAATCGCCTAGGAACGCCTAGGAACGCCTGCCGGCCAGTCGCACGGTGATCATGCGCCTGGCCGAGCGCTTCCCGGCCGTGCGCTTCCCGGCCGTGCGCTTCCCGGCCGTGCGCTACCTCAGAGACGAACAGCCGCAGTAGGCGCGGGCCGGTGTGCACGTACGCCGCAGGCTGCGCATCCCCACGCTGTCGAGCGCCTCAGCCGGATGAACCTCCCGTCGTCCGGGCTGACTCATCCCAGCATCTCGACGGGGTCGGTGAGGGTGCGACTGGGTGGGGGCGGTTCGCGCCGTGCCCTGTCCTCGCTCAGGACCCTCTCCCGTGCCTGCCGCCACAGGATCTGTTCGTCCGACGGCACGCCGAGCGCGTCGAGCACGGGCCCGCCCTACAACCCCACGATCCCGTTCCACCGCCGCGCGAAAACCTGTCGTTCCGCCGAGGTGATGTCCCGCGCGATGGCGAGCCGGGCGCGCATGGTGTCGTCGGGGAAGATCAGGGGGTCCTCGGCGAGGGCGGCGGTCTCCTCGTCCTCGGCGGAGGCGAGGATGTCACGGGCTGCGGGGACGGGGCAGACGTAGTTGACCCAGGCGGCGAGTTCGGCGGCGACCTCGGGGTCGTAGTAGTGGTCGATGAGATGTTCGGCGTTGGTCTTGTGGCGGGCGAGGTTGGGGATCATCAGGGACTCGGACCAGAGTTCGGCGCCCTCCTCGGGGACGACGAACCGGATGTCCGGGTCGTCGGCCTGGAGCTGGATGACGTCACCGGAGTACGCCTGGCAGGCGAGGACGTCGCCACTGGAGAGGTCCTTGATGTAGTCGTTGCCGGTGAAGCGGCGGATGTGGCCCGTCCGGACGCGGGACTCGACCTGGTCGCAGACGGTGTGGAAGTCGTCCGCCGTCCAGCGCGTGACATCGACGCCGTTGCCCTGCATCAGCAGCGCGAACGCCTCGTCCAGGCCGGAGAGAAGGGTGACCCGCCCCTTGAGGTCGTCCGCCCACAGGTCGGCGACACGGCGTATCTCGCGGCCCGCCTTCCGGCGGTTGTACGCGATGCCGGTGATCCCCGACTGCCAGGGCACGGTGAATCTGCGGCCGGGATCGAAAGCGGGCGAACGCAACTGCGGATCCAGATACTCGGTGACGTTCGGCTGCCCGGCCCGGTCCATCTCCTGCACCCACCCCAGCCGTACGAACCGGGCGCACATCCAGTCGCTGACGACGACGAGGTCGCGACCGGTCTGCTGATGGTTCAGCAGAGCCGGGCTGATCCTGCCGAAGAACTCGTCGTTGTCGTTGATCTCCTCGACGTAGTCGACGGCGATCCCGGTGCTCTTCTCGAAGGCCTCCAGCGTCGGCCGCCGCGAGTCGTCCTCGTCGTCCGTGTCGATGTACAGCGGCCAGTTCGCCCAGCTCAGCCGCTTGTCTCGGGCCGAGAGGTCGGCCCCGGCCCGATCCCGGGGCGCGACATGGGCAGCAGGCACCCCACACCCGACGAGCCCACCGAGCACCGCGCCGACGCCGAGGGCACGCACGAGGGAACGACGGGAAACCGGGCGATTGCTGACCAGCGGACCAGACATCACCGCAGCATGCCGCCCCACGTCCACCCCTTGCAACGAACGACGCCCCACGCCCCGATGGGCTGCAGGCCCAGAAAAGGGGCGCGGGGCTGTGACATTGTGCGGCTCCGCCGCGTGGGCGCGACCAGCTACAAGGAACCCGCGGCCGTCAACGAACCTTTCAGTCCAACGACGTCATCACGTGCTTGATCCGCGTGTAGTCATCGAACCCATAACCCGAAAGGTCCTTGCCGTACCCGGACTTCTTGAACCCACCGTGCGGCATCTCCGCGACCAGCGGAATATGCGTGTTGATCCACACACACCCGAAGTCGAGCGCCTTGGACATCCGCATCGCCCGCCCGTGGTCCTTCGTCCACACCGACGACGCGAGCGCGTACTCGACCCCGTTCGCCCAACCGACGGCCTGCGCCTCGTCCGCGAACGACTGAACCGTGATGACCGGCCCGAAGACCTCCTTCTGGATGATCTCGTCGTCCTGCTTCAGCCCGGAGACGACGGTCGGCGCGTAGAAGTACCCCTTCTCGCCGACCTGGTGACCACCCGCCTCGACCTTCGCATGGGCCGGCAACCGCTCGATGAACCCGGCCACCTGCTTGAGCTGGTTGGGGTTGTTGAGCGGCCCGTACAGCACGTCCTCGTCGTCCGGCTGCCCGGTCTTCGTCTCGGCCGCCGCCTTCGCGAGCGCGGCCACGAACTCGTCGTGGATGCCCTCCTGGACGAGGACGCGGGCCGCGGCCGTACAGTCCTGCCCGGCGTTGAAGAAGCCCGCCACCGAGATGTCCTCGACGGCCTTGGGGATGTCGGTGTCGGCGAAGACGACGACCGGCGCCTTGCCGCCCAGCTCCAGGTGGACGCGCTTGACGTCCTTGGACGCGGACTCGGCGACGGACATACCGGCCCGCACGGACCCGGTGATGGACGCCATCGCCGGGACCGGGTGCTCGACCATCAGTCGCCCGGTGTCACGGTCGCCCGTGATCACGTTGAAGACGCCCTTCGGCAGGATCGCCCCGATGATCTCCGCGATCAGGACGGTCGACGCCGGCGTCGTGTCCGACGGCTTCAGCACGACCGTGTTGCCCGCGGCGATCGCCGGCGCGAACTTCCACACGGCCATCATCATCGGGTAGTTCCACGGCGCGACCTGGGCACAGACACCGACCGGCTCACGGCGGACGATGGAGGTCATCCCCTCCATGTACTCACCGGCGCTCCGCCCCTCCAGCATCCGCGCCGCACCCGCGAAGAAGCGGATCTGGTCCACCATCGGCGGGATCTCCTCGGAGCGGGTCAGCCCGATCGGCTTGCCCGTGTTCTCCACCTCCGCCGCGATGAGCTCCTCGGCCCGCTCCTCGAACGCGTCGGCGATCTTCAGCAGGGCCTTCTGACGCTCGGCCGGGGTCGTGTCCCGCCAGGCCGGGAACGCGGCCGCGGCGGCGGCCATCGCCGCCTCGACGTCGGCCTGACCGGACAGGGGCGCGGTCGCGTAGGCCTCGCCCGTCGCGGGGTTGACCACCTCGGTGGTCCGTCCGTCGACGGCGTCCCGGAATTGCCCGTCGATGTAGTTACGTAGCTTGCGCAGCCGACCCAGCTCGGTACTCACTGCCGGCCCTCCAGATGTGGGTGTCCAGGTTGTGGTGTCCATTCCTTGAGACACCACACTAATCCGCCGCCCCACGTTTTCAACACCCCCGCCCGCTCACATACTGCGAAATCCGCAAGCTACGAGCCCGTAAACAACGAATTTCATCGATCCAGCCTTGCGGAACAGTCGAGACGTCGTGCACAGTGAGGCCGTGGTTAGTCGAAGCGCAGACCAGAAGGACTCCAAGGACCCCAAGGAATACAGGAGGGACTCCAAGGAGCCCAGGAACGGCACTCCGCAGTTGGACGCCGTCTCCCTCGCCATCGTCGAGCAGCTCCAGGAGGACGGCCGGCGGCCGTACGCCGCGATCGGCAAGGCCGTCGGCCTGTCCGAGGCGGCCGTGCGCCAGCGCGTCCAGAAGCTGCTCGACCAGGGCGTGATGCAGATCGTCGCCGTCACCGACCCGCTCACCGTGGGCTTCCGGCGTCAGGCGATGCTCGGCATCAACGTCGACGGCGATCTGGACCCCGTGGCGGACGCGCTGACGGCCATGTCGGAGGTCGAGTACATCGTGATCACCGCCGGCTCCTTCGACCTGATGGCGGAGGTCGTCTGCGAGGACGACGACCACCTCCTGGAGGTCATCAACAAGCGCATCCGGACCCTGCCCGGCGTGCGGTCGACGGAGAGCTTCGTCTACCTCAGGCTCAAGAAGCAGACCTATATGTGGGGAACCCGATAACCGTGAGGACGCGATAGCCGTGAGCCCCAAGGACCTCAGCCAGACCGCGTACGACCACCTGTGGATGCACTTCACCCGCATGTCCTCGTACGAGAACTCCCCGGTCCCCACCATCGTCCGGGGCGAGGGCACGTACATCTACGACGACAAGGGCAAGCGGTACCTCGACGGTCTCGCGGGTCTCTTCGTGGTCCAGGCGGGCCACGGCCGCACCGAGCTGGCGGAGACCGCGTTCAAGCAGGCGCAGGAGCTGGCCTTCTTCCCGGTCTGGTCCTACGCCCACCCGAAGGCCGTCGAACTGGCGGAACGTATCGCCTCGTACGCGCCCGGCGACCTGAACAAGGTCTTCTTCACCACCGGCGGCGGCGAGGCGGTGGAGACCGCCTGGAAGCTCGCCAAGCAGTACTTCAAGCTCAAGGGCAAGCCGACCAAGTACAAGGTCATCTCGCGTGCCGTGGCTTACCACGGCACCCCGCAGGGCGCCCTCTCCATCACCGGCCTGCCGGCCCTGAAGGCCCCCTTCGAGCCGCTCGTCCCGGGCGCGCACAAGGTCCCGAACACCAACATCTACCGGGCCCCGCACTTCGGCGACGACCCGGAGGCCTTCGGCCGCTGGGCCGCCGACCAGATCGAGCAGGAGATCCTCTTCGAGGGCCCGGACACGGTCGCGGCGGTCTTCCTGGAGCCGGTGCAGAACGCGGGCGGCTGCTTCCCGCCGCCGCCCGGCTACTTCCAGCGGGTCCGCGAGATCTGCGACCAGTACGACGTGCTGCTGGTGTCGGACGAGGTCATCTGCGCCTTCGGCCGACTCGGCACGATGTTCGCCTGCGACAAGTTCGGCTACGTCCCGGACATGATCACCTGCGCCAAGGGCATGACTTCGGGCTACTCGCCGATAGGTGCCTGTGTCGTCTCGGACCGCGTCGCCGAGCCCTTCTACAAGGGCGACAACACCTTCCTGCACGGCTACACCTTCGGCGGCCACCCGGTCTCCGCGGCCGTCGGCCTCGCCAACCTCGACCTGTTCGAACGCGAGAAGCTCAACCAGCACGTCCTCGACAACGAGACGGCGTTCCGGTCGACGCTGGAGAAGCTCTACGACCTGCCGATCGTCGGCGACGTCCGCGGCAACGGCTTCTTCTACGGAATCGAGCTGGTCAAGGACAAGGCCACGAAGGAGAGCTTCGACGACGACGAGACCGAGCGGATCCTCTACGGCTTCCTGTCGAAGAAGCTGTTCGAGAACGGCCTGTACTGCCGTGCGGACGACCGCGGCGACCCGGTCGTCCAGCTCGCCCCGCCGCTGATCTCCGACCAGTCGACCTTCGACGAGATCGAGCAGATCCTGCGCGCGACGCTGTCGGAGGCGTGGACCCTGCTGTAGGCCGTCGGCGGCCCCGCCGACACCCGGCGGCCGTGCTTGAGCAGCCCTTCAAACGGCCCGGGGCGCACCCATCCGAGTGAGATGGGTGCGCCTCGGGCCGTGTGCTGTCCGACCGCTGCCACCCTGACTCCCTAGCGTGCCCCTGTAACCGATCGGCCCTGCCTTCGTTCCCCCGGACGGGGGGCTCCCCCGGCAATCCTGATCCGAACCGAGGTGTACGCCCATGGTGGCCCCGCCGGACAACGACGTGCTCTGGGCACGTGGTCTGACCTACGCGCACGACGGCTCGCCCGCCCTGCAAGGCGTGTCGATGGGCGTCCGGGAAGGCGAGATCCTCGCCGTCACCGGCCCGCGCGGCAGCGGCAAGACCACGCTCCTGCGGTGCCTGTCCGGACAGCTGCGGGCCCAGCAGGGCGAGGTGTGGTTCAACAGCGTTCCCGTACACCGGATGGGCTCGCTCGCCCGGGAACGGCTGCGCCGCGACCGCTTCGGCTGGATCGACCCCGAGCCGGTCCTCGTCCCCGAGCTGAACGCCTGGGAGAACACCGCCCTGCCACTGATGCTGCGCGGCACCGGCCGCCGGGCCGCCAAGGCCGCCGCCCTGGAGTGGCTGGAGCGCCTCGACATCCGCGACTCGGCCCGCAAGCGCCCGCACGCCCTCCTCCAGTCCGAGCGCCAGCGCGTGGTGGTCGCCCGTGCTCTGGTCGCCGCCCCCACCGTGCTCTTCGCGGACGAGCCGACCGCCCCACTGCACCGCGCCGAACACGCCCACGTCCTGCGCACCCTCACCACGGCCGCCCGCTCGCACGACATCACGGTCGTCCTCGCCACCCACGACCCCGAAACCGCCTCCCTCGCGGACCGCACGGTGTCCCTGCTGGACGGACGGTACGTGAAGACCGTCCACCTGCCCTCGGCCACGGAAGGGCAAGGCCGGCCCACCGCTGCGGTGGGCCGCCGGTCCACCACCGAAGGCAGAGCCCGACTCACCGCCGAGCGAGGAGCCCGACCTGCCACCGAGCAGGAAGGCCGGCCAGCCACCGAAGGGGAAGGCCGACTCACCACCGAGCAGGTAGGCCGACCAGCCGCCGAAGGGCAACGCCCGTCCACCACCGAAGGCAAAGCCCGACCCGCCACCGAGCAGGAAAGCCGGCCAGCCACCGAAGAGGGAGGTGAGCCCGCCGCCGAAGGGGGAGGTGGACCCGCCGCCGCAGGGGAACGCCCGTCCGCCGACGACGGGGCAGATCGGGCCGCCGCCGAAGGGGAAGGCCGGGCCGCGTGCTCGCTCTCCGCCTAGCCCGCCGGGCCCACCCCGTCGTCCAGCTCCGCCGTCTCCTGGTCGCTGCGGCCGCCGGCGGCACCGGCTTCCTGCTGCTCTGCGCCCTCGGGCACGCCCTGGCCCACCCGCACGCCCCGGCCGGCTCGGTGCTCCGCCTCGCCTGGTGCGTCGCGCCCGCCGCCGCCACCGTGTACTTCGCGGTGACGGTGGCCCGCACCGACCCCGGCACCCGGCCCCGTCCCGGACTGTCGGCCATCGGCCTCGGCCCCGGCCGACTGATGGCCATCTCGGCCGTCACGACGGCCCTGTCCACCGTGCTCGGCTCGCTCCTCGCCCTGCTCTTCTTCCTCCATCTGCGCGGCGACCTCACGGGCATGCCCTTCGACGGCGCCGCCGCCGACGTCCTCGCCGCCGGGCGGCCCCTGCCCCTCCCCGCGGCCCTCACCCTCCTCGCCCCGGTACCGGCCGCCGCCTCCGTGGCGACGGCGCTCGTCCTGCGCCCCAAGGACACCGGGGCCCGGCCCACCGGACCCCGGACGCGCTTCATGGCGTACGACACCTTCGACATCCGGCGGCGGGCCGCGTCACCGGCGGGCGCGACAAGGTACGAGGAGGAGCCCGACGAAGAGGCCGCCGCCCCCACGGCCCCCCAGGCACTGACGGAATCGGCGGCTCCGCGCCCCGCCCCCGGCGGCCTCCCCTGGGGCGTCGCCGTACTCGCCGTCGGCCTCACCATCGAGACGTACGCCGGACAGTCCGACAACGGCTCCGGCCTCACCCTCCCCGGCGGCTTCGCGGAGAGCCCCGCCGGAGTCCTCGGCGGCTGGCTGCTCACCGCGCTGGGCCTGGTCCTCGCCGGACCCGGCCTCACCCACCTCGCGGGGCGCCTGCTCCAGTCCGTACGCCCCGGCGCACTGCGACTCCTCTCCGGGCGCGTGCTCCAGCAAGAGGCCCGGCGCATCGGGCGCCCACTCGGGGTGGTGTGCGCGGTGGCCTCCGGGGCGTACGCCATGCTGACGCTCTCCTCCGGCGTGCGCCCCACCGTCGGTCCGCTCACCCTGCTGGGCGCGCTCGTGGTGGCCGGCTGTGCCGTCCTCACCCTCGCGACAGCCGCCGTCGAGGCCCGGCGGGCGCGCGCGGACACCACGGCCGCGCTGTTGCGGCTGGGGGCGCCCAGCACACTGCCCCGGCAGGCGGCCCTGCTCCGCGCGGGCGCTCTCCTCGCCGTTTTCGGCCCGCTGACCTGGACGATCGCCCAGCTGGCGGCGCAGCCGCTGGCCGCCTGAAAACTCGTACGAAAAAAACCGCGAGCAGCGATGACTTTCACAGGGGCCCTCGGTCTACCCCTCCGAACGGACCGAAACCGACGGGAGAGACCTCGCCATGTACCAGCAGATGATCTTCGTAAACCTGCCCGTGAACGACCTCGACGCCTCGAAGAAGTTCTTCACGGAGCTCGGGTACGCGCTCAACCCCCAGTTCAGCGACGAGAAGGCGGCCTCCGTCGTGATCAGCGACACCATCGTGGCGATGCTGCTCACCAAGCCGTTCTACTCGTCCTTCACGAAGAAGGAGATCGCGGACGCCACGAAGACCAGCGAGGTGATGCTCTGTCTGAGCGCCGAGAGCCGCGCCAAGGTGGACGAGCTGGTCGACAAGGCGGTCGCCGCCGGCGGCACCGCGTCCGAGAAGGTCCAGGAGATGGACTTCATGTACGGCCGCGCCTTCGACGACCTCGACGGTCACACCTGGGAGGTCGTGTGGATGGACCCGGCCGCCATCGAGGGCTGAGGCAGGCGCCCCGTTCAAGGGGCGCGGGGCTGGGACATCCTGCGGCTCCGCCGCGTGGGCGCGACGAGCCACGAAGCACGCGCGCCGGTACACGCACCTGCGGGCCCGCGGTGACGGCCACGGCTCCCCCGGCGGAGCGCCCTAGCATGGGCGGGTGCAGACGATGCCCGCCCATGCGGCCCACCACGACGACCACGAGATCGAGACGATCGAGGAGTTCGACGCGACCGTCTCGGCACGCGGCACCCTCGCCGGATTCCGGGTCCAGGCCGTCGACCTGACGGACCGTACGCGCGAACTGCTCGCCACCAGCGCGGCGGGAGCCGTCTTCCTCGGCTGCCCGATGCGCGAGGAGGCGGCGGCGAAGATCCGCGCGGACGGCGCCCTGGTCTTCCCGCCCGTCCCCGGCCTGCCCTTCGATCCGTACCGCGGCCTGGTCTACTCCCCCGACGAGCTCTTCGCGTCCCTGTCGGACGGCGGTTACGAGGCGACGCCCGACGCCCTCGCGTACGCCTGGTTCCAGCGGACCAAGGCCGACCGGGACGTCTACGCCTCCATGTTGCGCGCCGTCCACGACGACTCCGTCTCGGACGCCCTCGACGAACTCCTCGCCGGCGCGCGGGTGGTGGGCGTGATGGGCGGCCACGCGATGGCGCGCGGCACGGAGGCGTACGAGGGCGCCGCCCGTCTGGGGCGCACCCTGGCCCGCTCGGGTCTCACCGTCGCCACCGGCGGCGGCCCGGGCGCGATGGAGGCGGCGAATTTGGGCGCCTACGCGGCCCCGTACGACGACGAGATGCTCGCCGAGTCGCTGCGACTCCTGGCGAAGGCACCGAAGTTCACGCCCTCGATCACCGAGTGGGCGGCCGCCGCCTTCGAGGTGCGCACCCGCTGGCCGAAGGGCGGCACCTCCGTCGGCATCCCCACCTGGTTCTACGGCCACGAACCGCCGAACCCGTTCGCCTCCCACATCGCCAAGTACTTCGCCAACGCCACCCGCGAGGACGGCCTGCTCGCCCGCTCCAACACCGGCATCGTCTTCCTGCCGGGCGCGGCCGGAACCGTCCAGGAGATCTTCGACAACGCGACCCCCAACTACTACGAGTCGCGCGGTGAACCGACCCCCATGGTCCTCGTCGACCGGGCCCACTGGACGGAGAGACTGCCGACCTGGCAGCTGCTCCGGTCGCTGGCCCGGGGGCGTTCGATGGAGGACCGGATCGCGCTGGTGGACCGGATCGAGGAGGCCCCGGAGGCCCTTGCACGTCTGGGCGGTTGAGCCGGGACGGGGCGGAAGGACGTTCAACTACGCGCGTTGCTGACCGGAGTTCAAACGTCCGGATGGTTAATCGGTCGGCAAAGCCAACCGCTCGGACACTTCTTCGGATTGACAGTACTTATCGCGCGCTTATAAACCTGTGAGGCACATGGGGAAGCCGCTGCTCCGGCGGCCCTCCGTCACCCCCACTCCCCTGTGCTTCCCGTGAAGGGCAAAAGTGTCCATATCTCCCCGTACCGCGCGAACTTCGCGCTATATCGGTGTTGCTTTCGCGTCCGCCGCACTCGTGTTCGGCGCCGCGGGCAATGCCATGGCCTGCAGCATCAAGGACTTCTCCGCCGTCGCCGAGTGCGACGGTGACAAGGGCGTCATCCGCGTGACCGACGTGGACTCGCTGGGTGTCAAGGCCGAAGTCACGGTCTACCTGGAGAACAACGGGGCCGACCTGCGCCAGGTCGGCAGCCGGACGATCGAGAACTCCACCGCCGAGGGTGTCACCGTCACCTTCGAGGAGGACTGGGAGCCGAACGCCGAATACCGCATCCACGTCGAGGCGGGCGACTACGTCAACGAGGACATCACGCCGAACCTCGTGGCGCCGGCCGCGGCCTGCAAGGCGGAGGCGGTCACCCCGCCGGTCGCCTCGGAGAGCCCGGAGAAGCCCGCGGAGAACAAGGACGAGGGCGAGCCGTCCAAGACCAAGACGTCCCCCACACCCTCCGCGTCCGAGGGCACCACGCCCGTGGGCTCGAACGACAACAACGCCCCCTCCCCCGAGGGCGACTCCAACCTCGCCGAGACCGGTGGCGACTCCAACACCGGCACGATCGCCGGTGCCGCGGCGGCCCTGGTCGCCCTCGGCGCCGGTGCCGTGTACTACAGCATGCGGCGGCGTGGGGCCTCCACACGCTGACCCGTTCCACAGGGCTGTGGCCCGTACCTCTCGCTGAGGGGTACGGGCCACACGCTCGTCCGGTGGAGGCAGCCGGGGCTCGCTCGTCCCGCCCGCGGGATACGGCCCCGCGCTCATCCGAACGTCGCACGCTCCAGCCAGAAGTCCAGCAGGTCGCGACCGCCCAGCACCTCCAACCGCCCACCGTCCGGCGGGAGTCGGCGATAGAAGGCGAGCAGCACCTCGGTGAGGGGCCCGCGCAGCGCGACCGTCGCCTTCTCGTGGCCGCGACGCCACCGCACAACGTCCTCGGTCAGCTCGACGACCCTCCCCCACCCTTCGGGCGGGGAAGCCGCCATCTCACTTCGCTCGGCGCCGACTTCAGCGGACGTGTCCGTGGCGTGGAGGTGGATGCTGCGGCCCGGGCCGCGCAGTTCGGCCGCCTCGTCGTGCGGCCTGGTCCGCTGGACGAACTCGACGATCTCCAGCCACTCGTCGATCGCGTCGGCGGCGATCTCCGGCGCCACCCTCGACCAGTCGGCCGACGGTGAGCGCGGCGTCGGCGCCGTGGATGACCTGCTCATGGGCCAACCGGCAGGCACAGAACCCCGCGCTGTGCTCCCAACCCCACGACCACACCGGCGCCTCGGGCCCCGCCTCGCGCAGCGTGGCCACGATCATCTCGCCGGTCTCCGCGAGCCACGCGTCCAGCGCGGCCGGGTTCCCCTGCTTCTCCGGTCCCTCGTAGAGCGCGACGTCCGGCTCGGGCACCTCTTCCTTCGACCGGGTCCGTACGTTCAGTTCGACCCAGCGCAGGGCGCCGCCGGTGTGCCGCAGAAGCTGTTCCAGCGACCGGTCGGGACAGGTCGGCACGGTCGCCGACAGATCGGCGCCGGAGGTCACGATGTCCCTCAACCGCCGTACCTGGAGCTCGATCTCCGCGCAGTATCGGTCGTACCAAGCCTGAGATCCTTGCGTACGCATCGCCATGGGGCCGGACCTTATGCGGCCGGACCGGCCCCCAGCACGACGATTTCGGCCGCGTCGAAGCTCACGCCGACCTCGTCCCCGGGCTCCGGCGCGTCCCGCAGCGCGCACGCCGCCTCCAGTCGCGGCGCGCCCCCGGGCTGGAGGTGCACGGCGACATGGGTGCCCCGGAACGTACGCGCGGCCACGGTGCAGCGCAGCCCGTCGGCGACGTCGACCAGCCGCACCCCCGCGGGCCGCACGAGCAGCGCGCACGCCCCCTGCGGCGAGACCTCCGGCACCGGCACCTTGCCCCACGCCGTGTCCGCGACCGCCCCGGTCACCGTCGCCTCGACCACGTTGTCGAAGCCGAGGAAACGGGCCACGAACTCGTCCACCGGCCGCTGCCACACCTCAAGAGGCGTACCGGACTGGGCGATCCGCCCGTCCCGCATCACCACGACCCGGTCGGCCAGCGCGAAGGCCTCACCCTGGTCGTGCGTGACCGCCAGCACGGTCGTCCCCAACTCCCCGAACAATTCCCGGAGTTCGACGACCAGCCGCTCCCGCAGCGACCGGTCCAGCTGACCGAGGGGCTCGTCGAGCATCAACAGCCGGGGGCGCGGGGCGAGGGCCCGGGCCAGCGCGACCCGCTGCTGCTCACCGCCGGACAGCTCCCCGACCCGTCGGCGCGCGGCCCCGGGCAGCCCGACCAGCTCCAGCAACTCCCGTACACGTACGGCCCGTTCGCCCTTCGCAGCGCCGTGCATACGGGGTCCGAAGGCGACGTTGCCGGCCACGTCCCGCTGCGGGAACAGCTGATGATCCTGGAACATCAGGCCGACACCGCGCTTGTGCGCGGGTACGCCTCGCTGGTCCCGCCCGCCGAGCAACACCCGCCCGCCATCCAGTGGTTGGAGCCCGGCGACCACCCGCAGCAGCGTCGACTTGCCGCTGCCGCTCGGCCCCAGCACGCACACGACCTCGTGCTCGGCGACCTCCAGATCGACCGCGTCGAGCACGGGCCGCCCGTCGAACCGTACGGTCGCGTCCTCAAGCCTGAGCAACATCAGAACTCCCCCGTGCGATCGGTACGGAGGCGCTCCAGCACCAGCAGGGCCACCGCGCACACCATCATCAGAATCGTCGAAAGGGCCATTGCCTGGCCGTAGTTGAGGTCGCCTGGACGACCGAGCAGCCGTGCCACGGCGACCGGGAGCGTCGGGTTGTCGGCGCGCGCGATGAACACGGTCGCCCCGAACTCCCCGAGCGACACGGCGAAGGCGAATCCGGCCGCGATCAACAGCGCCCGCCGCACCATCGGCAGATCGACCTCACGCCACACCCGCCACGGTGACGCCCCGAGCACGGCCGCCGCCTCCCGCAGCCGTTCGTCCACCGCGCGCAGCACGGGCAGCATGGTCCGTACGACGAAGGGCACACCCACCAGAGCCTGGGCGAGCGGCACCAGGATCCAGGACGACCGCAGATCCAGGGGCGGATCGTCCAGCGCGATCAGGAACCCGAAGCCGACGGTCACCGCGGACACCCCGAGCGGCAGCATGAGCAGCGCGTCGAAGCCCCGGACGAGACGGCCGGCCCGCCGCGTGAGCGCGGCGGCGGCGAGCCCGCCGATCACCAGGGCGATGGCGGTCGCGGCGAGCGCGTACGTGAGCGAGTTGCCGACCGCCTCGATCGGCGCCACCAGGAAGATTCCACTGTCGCCGCTGGTCAGCGCCTTGTAGTAGCCGAAGCCCGGGGCGTCGAGCGACCGTTCCACGAGCACGCCCAGCGGCAGCAGGATCAGCACGACGACGGTGCCGAGGACCCCGCCCAGCAGCGCCCACTGGCCCGCCCCGCGCGGCCGCCGGGCCGTGAGCGACGCGTCCACCAGCCGCAGCGCGGTCTCCCGCCGTCGTACGGTCCACGCGTGCACGGCGAGGATCAGCCCGACCGCGACGAACTGCACGAGCGTCAGCACGGCGGCCGTCGCCAGGTCGAAGATCTCCGAGGTCTGCCGGTAGATCTCCACTTCGAGCGTCGAGAAGGTCGGCCCGCCGAGGATCTGCACCACGCCGAACGAGGTGAAGGTGAAGAGGAAGACCATCAGCGCGGCGGCGGCCACGGCGGGCGCGAGCGCCGGGAGCGTGACCCTCCGCCAGGCCGCCAGGGGCGATGCCCCGAGCATGCGCGCGGCCTCCTCCTGCCGCGGGTCGAGCTGCGACCACAGCCCACCGACGGTCCGTACGACGACCGCGTAGTTGAAGAACACATGCGCGAGCAGAATCGCCCAGACCGTCGTGTCCAGCCGTACGCCCCACAGCTCGTCGAACAGCCCCCCGCGCCCGACCAGCGCCAGGAACGCCGTACCGACGACCACGGTCGGCAGTACGAACGGCACGGTCACGACCGCCCGCAGAATGTCCTTGCCCCTGAAATCGAAGCGCGCGAACACATACGCGCCGGGGAGCGCGATCAGCAGCGTGAGCGCGGTCGAGACAAGCGCCTGCCAGGTGGTGAACCACAGCACGTGCCGGATCCCGGAGTCCCCCAGCACCTCCCCGATCCGCCCGAGGTCCCAGGTCCCGTCGACCTTCAGCCCCCGTACGACGATCGCGGCGACGGGGTAGGCGAAGAACACCCCGAAGAACGCGACGGGCAGCGCCATGAGCCCGAGCCGCGCCGCGCTCCCCGACCGACGGGGTCCACGCGGTGCGGCCACGGCCTCCTTGGTCGCCTCGGTTACTTCAGTACGAGCGAGGTCCACGACTTGACCCACTGGTCACGGTTCTCGGCGATCTTCTCCGGCGCCATGGTCTCGGGGTCCTTCGCCGCGGGCCCGTACTCGGTGAACTCGGCGGGCACGGACGCACCCTCGACCACCGGGTACACGAACATGTTGAGCGGCATGTCCTCCTGGAACTTCTTCGAGATCAGGAAGTCGATCAGCGCCTTGCCGCCCTCGGCGTTCTTCGCGTTGCTCAGCAGCCCCGCGAACTCGATCTGCCGGAAGCAGGTGCCGGTCGCGACCCCGGTGGGCGCAGTCTTCGGCTTCGGGTCCGCGTAGACGACCTCGGCCGGCGGCGAGGAGGCGTACGACACGACGAGCGGCCGGTCACCGCCGGCCTTCTTGCCGTCCGTCGACCCGGAGAACTCCTGGTAGTACGCCTGCTCCCAGCCGTCGACGACCTTCACGCCGTTGGCCTTGAGCTTCTCCCAGTAGCCCTCCCACCCGCCCCCATCGCCGTACTTCGCGGCCGTACCGAGGACGAATCCGAGGCCGGGCGAGGAGGTGGAGGCGTTCTCGGTGACGAGGAGGTCCTTGTACTGGGGCTTGACGAGATCGTCGAACGACTGCGGCGGCTCGATCTTGTTCTTGCTGAAGTACGCCTTGTCGTAGTTGACGCAGATGTCACCGGAGTCGATGGGCGTGACCCGGTGCTCGTCCTTGTCGAGCTGGTACTCGGCGCCGACCTTGTCGAGCCCCTTCGCCTCGTAGGGCTGGAAGAGACCGTTGTCGAGCGCGCGGGACAGCAACGTGTTGTCGACACCGAAGAAGACGTCACCCTGCGGGTTGTCCTTGGTCAGGATCGCCTGGTTGACGGCCTGCCCCGCGTCCCCGCTCTTGAGGACCTTGACCTTGTACCCGGACTCCTTCTCGAACGCCTTCAGTACGTCCTTGGAGTAGGCGAAGGAGCCGTGGCTGACGAGGGTGACGGTCTTGGAGCCGCCCGACCCGGTGTCGTCGGACGAGGAACCGCACGCGGACAGCGTGACGAGCCCGAGGCCGACGGCCGCGGCGACGAACGTTCTGATGTGCACGGAATTCCTCCTGGGGGTGACCAGGAAGAGACGCGGCCCTGCCCGGGACCGTCGGAGATTCCGAAGGCTCCCGGGCAGGGCGCAACAGCTTGAGTGAAGACCGAACTTCCTACCCAGAATGACCTGGGCGAGGTTCAGAGGGTCTGCGGCCCGCTTGCCGCACTCTCAGCGCTGTGGCGCTCCCCTGTCGGAATATGAAGATGTGTACGGAGGTCAGAGTACCCCGTGGCCGGATTCCGACTCCTGCCGGTGGCCACGAGCTACCCCGCGGTCCGCCCCTCGGTCTACCGCTCGGTGGCTGCCAGCTGGCCGCACGCCCCGTCGATCTCCTGCCCCCGGGTGTCCCGTACGGTCACCGGCACCCCATGGGCGGCGATGGCCTCGACGAACGCCTTCTCGTCCTCGGGCCGGGAAGCGGTCCACTTGGACCCCGGAGTCGGGTTCAGCGGAATCAGATTCACATGCACCGGCTTGCCCTTGAGCAGCCGGCCCAGCCGGTCACCGCGCCACGCCTGGTCGTTGATGTCCCGGATCAGCGCGTACTCGATGGACAGCCGACGCCCGGACCTGGCCGCGTACTCCCACCCGGCGTCCAGGACCTCGCGCACCTTCCACCGCGTGTTCACCGGTACGAGCGTGTCGCGCAGCTCGTCGTCGGGGGCATGCAGTGAGATCGCGAGCCGGCACTTGAACCCTTCGTCCGAGAACCGGTGGATGGCGGGCACCAGCCCGACCGTGGACACGGTGATCCCGCGCTGCGACAGCCCCAGCCCGTCCGGCTCCGGATCGGTGAGCCGGCGAATGGCCCCGACGACCCGGTTGTAGTTGGCGAGGGGCTCGCCCATTCCCATGAAGACGATGTTGGAGAGCCGCGCGGGCCCACCGGGGATCTCTCCGTCCCGGAGCGCCCGCATCCCGTCGACGATCTGATGGACGATCTCGGCGGTGGACAGGTTCCGGTCGAGCCCGGCCTGCCCGGTGGCGCAGAAGGGACAGTTCATCCCGCATCCGGCCTGCGAACTGATGCACATGGTGACCCGGTCGGGGTACCGCATCAGCACCGACTCGACGAGCGTCCCGTCGAACAGCCGCCACAGGGTCTTGCGCGTGGTCTCCTGGTCGGTCGACAGATGCCGCACGACCGTCATCAGGTCCGGAAGCAAGGCCTCCTGAAGCTTCGTGCGCGCACCCGCGGGGATGTCGGTCCACTGCTCCGGGTCGTGCGCGTACCGCGCGAAGTAGTGCTGCGAGAGCTGCTTGGCACGAAACGGCTTCTCCCCGATCGCGGCAACAGCCTCCTTACGCTCCACAGGCGAAAGATCAGCAAGATGCCGCGGCGGCTTCTTGGCTCCGCGGGGGGCGACGAATGTGAGTTCTCCGGGTGCAGGCATAACCCTCCCAGTGTCGCAGATCATTTGAGGTGTACCTGCGGCCACAGCTGTGCCGTGGCACCGGGCCATGCGGTGGCGGGCGCCGGCCGTCGCGCGGGAGCTACGCCGCGGTGTGCTCCAGCTGGTCCTTGAGGTGTTGCTCGTTGCGGGGTAGTTCCTTGCGGATCTGGGGGCGGACGACGAGGGGGACGAGGACCTTGCCTATGCCCTTGCCGTCGAAGCCGACCTCGACGGTGACGCGGGAGCGGCGGCCGTCGTCGAGGGGGATGATCTCGCCGTGGACGTGACCGCGGACGGGGCCGTCGACGCCCCTCATGCCCCAGACCCGCGGAGGCTCGTACTCGGTGAGCTCCATGGTCATCGGGATGTCCCGGCGGCCGATGTGCCGGGTGACGCGCACCCTGGAGCCGACACCGACGGGCCCGGCGTCGAGCTGCTCCGTCGCGACCGCGCTCTCCTGCCATTCGGGCAGGTGCGAGAAGTCGCTGATGTACGCCCAGGCGTCCTCCGGGCGGCAGTCGATGTCGATCGATTCGCGGAAGTCGGACATGATGCCCGCCTCCTTCCAGAGCGATCCCCCCTGCCTTCCAGAGCGACCCCCTCTGCGTGTGGCCCCACAGTGTGGCCCCACACGAGAATCGTCCCACTCGACCACCCGAGGGGCTACGGCAGTGGGCCCCCGCCCCGGCGAACCAGACGCTGTTGGTTAATTCGGGGGCTGGTCCTGCTTCGCCCCGTTGAGCATGAGCTCGGCGGGGCGAAGTGCTGCGAAGTGGCTGGTTCGGGTGCG
>NZ_JBHVDX010000063.1:0-43399 GCF_042802555.1 Streptomyces sp. NPDC057474
GGCTCATACGGGCGCCGCGAGCTCGCCCGTCCCCAGTTCGCCTGTTCCGAACTCCTTTTCCGGGTCCAGTACGGCCTCCCCGTACTGCTCCAGCGGCCAGCCCGGCCGGTAGATGGTGTCGAGGTAGCGTTCCCCGAGGTCCGGGGAGACGGCTACCGCTGTGGTGTCGGGCGAGCCGTTGCGGGTCAGCCACTCGGTGGCGCCGCTGACGACGGTGCCGGTGGAGCCGCCGAAGAGGAAGCCGCGCCGGGCCATGCGGTGACAGGCCCGTACGGTGTCGGTCTCCTCCACCCGGACGACGTCGTCCACATAGGACGCGTCGAGCAGCGCCGGGGTCACGCTCGTGCCGAGCCCCGGGATCATCCGGCGGCCCGGCGCCCCGCCGAACGCGACCGAACCGACGCTGTCCACGGCGACGATCCGCACCCGGCGCCGCCGCTCCCAGAACCACTGGGCGCAGCCCATCAGCGTCCCGGAGGTGCCGACCCCCACGAACAGCACGTCCAGACGCGGGAACTGCCGGGCGATGGCGGGCGCGGTGGTGCGGTAGTGCGCCTGCCAGTTCGACTGATTGGTGTACTGGTCGAGCCACACGTACCCCGGGTCGGCGGCGCACAGCGCGCGTACGTACGCGATCCGGGCGCCGAGGAAACCGCCGTGCGGGTCCGGCTCGGAGATGACGTGCACCCGGCTGCCCAGCGCCTCGATCATGCGCCGGGTCTGCGGATTGCACCGGGAATCGGTCACACACAGAAACCGATAGCCCCGGCTCGCCGCGATCATGCTCAGCGCGACGCCCAGATTGCCGGACGACGACTCGACGAGCGTCGAGCCCGGCCTGAGACGTCCCTCCCGTTCGGCGGCCCGCACCATCTCGGACGCGGCCTTGAGTTTGATCGAACCGGCGAAGTTGAACCCCTCGCACTTCAGGAAGAGCTTGTGTCCGACGACCTGGCGCAGATCGACGTACAGCTCCTCCTCGTTGAAGTCCGTGGGAACGGATATGACTGGCACTGCGGCCCCCCTGGTTGTGCAATGTCGTACTCGCTGCGCCTGGCGGTCAGCCGTGGCGGCGCAGCTCGTGGAAGAAGTCGTCCACGACCCGCAGACCACCGGAGCGGGCCACTTGGTCATGAACATGACTGCCGACCGCGAGGTCCAGGACCCCGAGGCCGAAGGGCGAGAAGATCACCGGTCGGTCCGCCGGCACGGTGGCCCGGCCGGTGAGGACGTCGTGGAGCGTTCCATCGAGGAAGTCCCGTGCGCCGGTGAGCTGTTCGGTCAGGTGCGGTGACGTGTTCGCCTTGAGGCAGTGCTCGACGTCGTCGACGAAGTTCGCCGACGCGAGCAGCACCTCGGGCGCGAGATCGCGCAGCGACACGTGCAGCACGAGTGGGTTGTGGGCGAACCACTTCGGTTCGTGGATGTGCGGCTCGCCCGCGATCGTCGCGAAGACCACCAGGTCGCTCGCCCGGATCACGTCCTCGGCGCTGTCGTGCACGGTCACCCGACCACTCGCGTTGGACCGCTCCAGATACCCCCGGAACCCGGTCGCGCTGTCGGCGGACAGGTCGTGCACCCCCACCTCCTCGAACTCGAAGCCGGTCGCCGCGAGGAACGTGTGGATGTACCGGGCGATCAGGCCCGTGCCGAGGAAACCGACCCGCGTCGGGCGCGGCGCCCCCCGGCGCGCGTCGCTCAACCGGTCGGCCGCCAGCGCCGCCGACGCGGCCGTCCGGGTGGCGCTGATGATGGAGGCCTCCAGGCACGCGAACGGATAGCCGGTGGCGTGGTCGTTGAGGATCAGCACGGCGGACGCGCGTGGCAGCCCGGACGCCGTGTTCTCCGGAAAACTGGAGACCCATTTCAACCCGTCCACCTGGAACTTCCCGCCCAGCGAGGCGGGCAGCGCGATGATCCGCGAGGACGGACGGTCGGGGAAGCGGAGGAAGTACGACGGTGGGTTGACCGTGTCGCCGGTGTCCCCGTTCCCGTGCAACAGGTAGGCGGACTCGACCAGTTCGACGATCTCCCGTTCCCGGCCCCGCAGGGCCTGCTGCACCTGGGCGCCGGAGATCACGGCGAAACCCGGAACCTCGGTCATCAGAAGCTCACCTCGTCCTTCGAGTCGGAGTCCTGCTTGTCGGAGTGCTGCGTGCCGCAGTCGGTCGGCCGTACCGGATCGGCCATGCCCACCAGCACCTCGCGCGGCCCCTCGAAGGGCTCACGGCTGTGGGCGGAGCGGATGTTGTCGACGAGGAGCAGGTCACCGGGCCGCCACGGTTCGCGGACGGTGTGCGCCTCGTAGACCTCGTTGAGCGTCTCGACGACGTCGGCGCCGATCGGATCGCCGTCGCCGTAGCGGGTGTTGAAGGGCAGCCCGTCGGCCCCGTACATGTCCACCAGGTACTCGCGCACCTCGGGGTCCATGGTCCATTCGCTGAGGAACGCGATCTGGTTGAACCAGCAGCGGCGGCCGGTCACCGGATGCCGGAGCACGGCGGCGCGCCGCTGCCGGGTGTGCAGGGAGCCGTCGACCTGCCAGGCGAACTCGATGGAGTGCGCCCGGCAGTAGGCCTCGACGACGGTCCGGTCGTCGGTGCCGAACGCCTCGGCGACCGACGCGCCGATCTCGTCGTTGTACGAGCGGGTGAGCAGCCAGCCGTCCCGCTCGAACCGTTTGGTCAACTCGGGCGGCAGCGCGGCCAGTACGGCCTCCGCGTCGGCGACCCCGGTCGCCCCGCCCCGCTCGGCGGCTCCGAGGCAGGCGAAGAGCATCAGGCCGGGGAACTCCAGCGTGTAGCTCAACTCGTGGTGCATGCACATCGGTTGGTTCGACGGCCAGGCCGTCGACGAGTACACGCCGTCCGCGTACGTCCGCCGCGGCGCGAAAGCCTCCTTCTCGGTCATCAGCGTGTCGGTCAACTCGCGGAAGACCACGCCCACTTCGGCCGCGTCACGCAGCCCGAGGCCGCGGACGAGGACCGAGCCGTGCTCGGCGACGACGGCACGCAGGGCGTCCCGCTGTCCGGCCGCCCAGTGGGGAGCGGGTTCGGCGGGGGAGACGGTGAGGAGCGGCGGCCTGCCGGGAGAGATCTCGATGTCCGGCAGGAGCAGGGGAGTCGAGAACGACGGGGTCACCGCCCCGTCCTTTCGATGGCGCGCGGCAGAGCGGCGACGGCTCAGGAAGCTCACAGCGAGGACCTCCCCTCGGTCTCGGCGGCGGTGTGCGCGACGGCCCTCGTGTCGATCAGCCCGGCCAGCTCGGACAGCACCGGATGCCCCGTCATGTCCTTGGGGGACACCGCCCGGTCCAGGGCGATCGCGAGTTTCACCGCGGACAGCGAGGTACCGCCCCGGTCGAAGAAGTGGTCGTGCCGGCCGATCCGGGCCCGTGGCACACCGAGTACCTCGGCCCACGCGGCAGCCAGCCGCTCCTCGGTCGGCGTCGCCGGCGGCTCGCCCGACGTGCTGTCCACCGAGTCGAGTTCCTCGGCCAGCGTCGTCAGCGTCCGCCGGTCGATCTTGCCGTTGGCGGTCAGCGGCAGGCTCTCGCGCCAGTGGAACACCGACGGCACCATGTACGCCGGCAGCGAGGCCGCCAGCCGGTCCCGCAACTCCTCGACCGCGAGCGGCCGGCCCGAGTGGAAGGCGACCAGACGCGCGCCCCTGGCGACCACCACCGCGCCGTCCCGCACACCCGCCACCTTGAGCAGCGCGTTCTCCACCTCGCCGATCTCGATGCGGAAGCCGCGCACCTTGACCTGGGTGTCCCGACGGCCGAGGAACTCCAGTTTGCCGTCGGGCCGCCAACGACCGTGGTCCCCGCTGCGGTAGAGCCGCTCGCCGGGCCGGTACGGGTCGGTGGTGAAGGCCCGCGCGGTGCGCTCGGGATCGTTGACGTACCCCCGCCCGACGCACACCCCGGAGAAGACGATCTCCCCCGGCGCGCCCAGCGGCACGAGGGAGAGGTGCTCGTCGACGACGTACACGCGGACGTTGCGGACGGCACGGCCCAGCGGTACCCGGTCCCCCTCCGGAGCCCGGTCCATCACCTCGTGGTTGGTGTCGTCGGAGGTCTCGGTCAGCCCGTAGGCGTTGACCAGGGGTATCCCCGGCTCGGTGGCGAACCAGCGCTCCGCCAGCTCCTTCTTCAGCGCCTCCCCGGTGACCGAAACCCGGCGCAGGCCGGGCAGTTCCCGGGGGTGCTGCTCCAGATGCGCGAGGACCGCTTCGAGGTACGACGGCACGACCTGGACCACGTTCACCCGGCCGTCGGCGATCCGGTCGACGAACCGTTCGACGTCCAGGATCACCTCCTGTTCCACAAGCAGCGTCCGCCCGCCGACCAGCGGCGCGGCCAGCAGCTGCCACAGCGAGATGTCGAAGCACTGGGGAGCGGTCTGCGCGACCACGTCCCCCTCGCCGATGCCGAGGTCGTCGAGCTTGGCGTGGAGGTGGTTGAGCATCCCGGCGTGCTCGCACATCGCGCCCTTGGGCTCGCCCGTGGAACCGGACGTGAAGTAGATGTACGCGAGCCGGTCCGGCGTGATCTCCATGCCGAGGTCGGAGTCCGGGTGGGCCTCGTCGTACGCGTCCTCGACCAGCAGCCGCTGCACCCCGGGCAGCGCGGACAGGGCCTCGTCCAGCGTGGCCGTGCTGCCCCGCTCGGTGAGCACCAGCTCGCACCCGGCGCGGGCGAGCGTGGTGGCGATGCGTGCGGCGGGGAAGTGCGGCTCGACGGGCAGATAGGCGCCGCCCGCCTTGAACACCGCGAGGACGGCCGCCATCCAGTCCAGGTTCCGCTCGGTCACCACCGCGACGACGCCCTCGTGGCCGAGGCCCCGGACCAGCAGGGCCCGACTGAGCTGGTTGGCGCGGGAGTTGAGCTCTCGGTACGTCCACCGCCGGTCGCCATGGACGGCCGCGACCGCGTCCGGATGCGCCACGACCCGCTGCTCGAACAGCTCGTGCACCCGGCGGTCGGGCAGCTCGCGGGGCGGCCCCGCCAACCCGTCGATCTGGAACCTCAGTTCGCCGTCCGACACCAGACTCCGCCGCCCGTGCTCGGCGTCCGGTTCGGCGGCCAGCAGGGTGAGCGCGGTGACGTGGTACCCGGCGATCCGGGCCGCGCCGTCCTCGTCGAGCACGTCCGTGCGGTACCGCAGCCGCAGCGCCGGACCGTCGTCGCGGTGCACCAGCCCCACCCGCAGGACCACGTCCTCGTCGAGATCGCCGTCGCCTCCGCTCGTGTCGAGCACGGTCTCGAACGGCGGCTCGGCGAGGCCGAGTTCGTGCCGCAGGGCGTCCACCGGGTAGGCGGCGTGCGTCAGCAGCTCCGCGGTGACCCGGTGGGTGTGCCCCAGCAGCGCGCGCCAGGTGTCGCCGTGTGCGGCGGTGAGCCGGCACGGCAGTGTTCGGCCGTCCTCCAGCCAGCCGGTGGTGACCTCGCCCTCGCCCGCCAGCGCGGCGAGCACCTTGGCATGGGCGGCGAGCAGCGCGGCCGTACCGTCCGAAGCGGTCAACAACCCCTCTGGAAGAGCCACTTCGTAGGCGGCGACCCCCTTCACCGGATCGGCGCTCCACCGCGGTATCACGGTCCGCCCCCCGGCGGTGAGCACCTCGTGCCAGTACTTCCGGGCAGCGTCGCCCGACTCCAACTGATCCATCTCTTTCCCCCGATTCACCGTGATCCGGTGTTCTCCGTCGCCGGGTTCCCGCCCCAGCGCGCGTGCGGCGGCACCTCCTCGCCCTTCATCAGGAAGGAGTCCGGCGCGAGCACGGCTCCCTCGCCCAGCACCACGCCGTAATGGACGAACGCCTGGACCTCCAGCGTGCTGCCGGCCCCGATCGTGACGTGGTCGGACTTGAAGGTGCCGTCCTCCTGCGAATGCGCCTGGATCTTGCTGCCGGCCGCGAGCGTGCAGTCGTCCCCGACGGCCGTCAGCGTCCGCTCGGTGATGAACACCCCGTCGTCGAAGACCCGACGCCCGATCCGGACCCCCAGCAGCCGCCAGACGAGGCTCTTGTACGGGGTGCCGTTGAGTACCTCCAGGTGCTTGTCCGGCAGCTTCCACAGCCGCTCCTGCCGCCAGAAGACGGGGTCGTAGATGGAGCACAGCCGCGGCCGCAGCGGCCGGAAGCGGGTCAGGGACCGTTCCACCAGCGCGTAGTACAGGACGGTGAACACCAGCGCCGCCGGCGGGAGCGCGGCGAGCGCGAGCAGTCCCGTCACGCCGTCCCCGTGCCCGTACAGGTCGAAGGCCGCGAAGCCGAGCACGGTGAGGGCGAAGGTGTGCAGCCAGCGCAGGAACAGGAACAGTCCCATCGAGCGCAGGTTGAAGCGGTTCTTCGCGGCGAGCCGGCGGTGCAGTTCCTCGCCCTCGCGCAGATGGTCGAAGCGGCTGTCGCGCTCCACCGAGCGGGGGATCTCGAAGGGCGGCGAGCCGAGCAGCCCGACCCCTTCGCGGATCTCGCCGTCGAGCGGGACCAGGACCTTCGTGGCCAGCAGACAGTTCTCGCCGGTCCGGCCGCCCACCGGGTAGGCGATGGCGTTGCCCAGGAAGTTGTGCCCGCCGATCGCCGTCCGGGAGACCCGGAACGACGCCGCGGAGTAGTCCGCGTTCATGACCGAGAGACCGTCCGCGACCATCGTGCCGCTGCCGACCTTCACCAGGTACGGCGTCTCGTGCTGCACCGCGGTGCCGAAGTTGGACCCGGTCTGCTCGACGCGCGAGAGGTCGTATCCGAGGGCCTTGAGGTAGGGGACGATGTACGAGCTGTCGCCGCACAGCCACGTGAAGAACTTGAGGTTGGTCAGGCGGGCGATGGCGCGGTGCACCGAGTAGTGGAAGCCGTACAGCGGATAGGTGCGGTCCGGCTTCACCAGCGGGCGCAGCAGCCGCGGCACGACGAACACGACGACTGCTCCGACGACGATCGAGCCGGCGAACAGCGTGAGCGACAGGGCCGTCGCCTCGACGTAGAAGCGTGCCGAGGAGATGTGCTGCGACGCCGGGTCGAGCAGGGTGTCCAGCTCGGGCGCGGCGGTGAGCAGCAGATAGGCGCCGCCGACGGTCAGCGGTACGTACAGCAGCAGTGTCTGGAGCAGGGCGCAGAGCCCGTATCCGGCCCGCCGGAGCGTGCCGCAGGGGAGCGGGGCGACCCGGATGTGGTCCACGTCCGTGCGCCGGGCCGGTGAGCCGTGCCAGCTCTCGCCGGCCGGGACCGACTCGTCGGCGCGCAGCGCGGAGGAGTGGCCGAGCTGGGAACCGTCGCCCAGGGCGGTGCCGATGTCGAGGACGGTGTGCTCGCCGACGAAGGCGTCCCGGCCGAGGGTCACCGGTCCGGTGCGGATGCGCCCGGCGCGCGCCCGGTAGCAGAGGAAGTAGGAGTCCTTGCGGACGATCGTGCCCGCGCCGATCGTCAGCAGGTCGGTGCAGACCGGGACGGTGTGGCTGAGGATCGTGACGCCCGGCCCGATGCGGGCGCCGAGGGCCCGCAGATACAGCACGTACAGCGGGTTGCCGACGAACAGGATCATCGGGCTGGTGTGCAGCAGTGCCTTGACGATCCAGAACCGCAGATACGCCGGGCTCCACACCGGGAACTCCACGGGCTTCCACCGCCCGATCAGCAGCCACTTGACGGCGACCGGCAGGATGCACAGGGCGAGGAAGGCGAGCAGGCCGAAGACGGCTGATCGCAGGTAGATCCCGACGATCCCCGAGGCGTCCGCCACCCACTCGTATCCCTGTACGTATCCGGAGGTGGCGAGCAGACAGTAACCGGCGAAGAGGAGCAACTGCAGCGCTCCGCACAGGACGTACCGGAACGTGCTGCCCGGGGGCGCGGGCTCGGCGGGCACCGGCGGGGCGGCCGGCTGCGCCGGCGCCTCGGTCAGCGCGGCGGCGAGGCTGCGGACCGTGGGGTGGCCGTAGACGTCCCGAATGGACACCGACGGCAGATCGGGGTGCTTCCTGACGCGGGCACAGAAATGCGCCATCGTCAGTGAGTTGGCACCGAGGTCGTCGAAGAAATGGCTTTCTGCGGGCACATGTTCGATGTGTGCGACGCCGGCCAGGACTTCGGCCAGGAGTCGCTCGGTGGCGGTGTACGATTCCGCCGCGTCCGGCTCGGCCCCCTGGACCTCGCCCGGTTTTTCCGCCACGGGTCGTGGCGCTGGCAATGTCATTGAATTTCTCCGCGACAGGTATTGCGATGGAAGGCGCCCGGGGGTGAACGGGACGGCGCGCGGAATGACAGAAGAGGAGGGGGTGGGAAGCGGTGACGCGTGTGGCGGAATTGATCAGGCCTGGTCGGAGCCTGGAAGAATCCCCCGGTGTGCGCTGTGCCGGCACCTGGTCCAGGTGGGCGCAGCGGAATGCAATCCGGATTCTTTCGGTACATTCGGGAACGGGTCAAGGGAGGTCGGGTAATTGACGCTTTCCCGCCCCTTTTTCGATCTCTTCCGGCCTCTCGGACCGGATCCCACCCGGCGCTTCAGCGGGGAACTTTCCAAAGAGACGGTACAAACACGCCCGAACGTTCCACTTACGGCCCCTCAATGATTCGGCCAGCAAGTTCATGACAGAAAAGGCGATTCGGAATCACCTTTGGTTTCTTCTGGGTTTCCTTTTGTTTGCTGACCCGTGACGCGACCGGAGGGAAGCGTGCGCCGCACGCGGACCCTGTCACGGCCGACGGCACCGGGAGGTGAGGACGGCACGCGCAGGCGGATACCTTTAGGGCGTGCAGCCAGCAAGTCAGTCACCCCCACCGTCCGAGAGCCCCCATGGGCGTCTCCACCGCGCGCGTGCCCTCTACCGGGACGTCTCCAAGCGCCGGACCGCCTGGCTGCTCCTGAAGGACACCGTCAACTCCTGCATCGAGTACCGCATCCTGGGCCTCGCGGCCGAGGCGGCGTTCTTCACGCTGCTCTCCGTGCCGCCGCTGCTGCTCAGCATGATCGGCCTGCTCGGCTACGTCGACGACTGGACCGGCGCCGACACCATCGCCAGCCTGGAGCTCAACCTCCTGGAGGCCTCGCGCACCGTCCTGTCCGACAGGGGCGTCGCCGAGATCGCGCAGCCCATCCTGGACGACGTGATGAAGGGCGGACGCCCCGACGTCATCTCCATAGGCTTTCTCTTCGCCCTGTGGTCCGGATCCCGCGCGGTGAACGTCTTCATCGACACCATCACCGTCATGTACGGCCTCGACGGCGTCCGCGGCATCGTCAAGACCCGCCTCATGGCGTTCCTGCTCTTCATCGTGGCCCTGCTGATCGGCTCGGTCGCCCTGCCGCTGATGGTCGCAGGACCCGACGCCGTCGTCCGGATCGTCCCGTGGTCGGCGACCGTGGTCCAGGTCCTCTACTGGCCCGTCGTGATCGTCCTGTCCATCGTCTTCCTGACGACGCTCTACCACGTGTCGGTGCCGGTCCGTTCCCCCTGGGTCGAGGACGTACCCGGCTCCCTCATGGCCCTCGGCATGTGGGTCCTCGGCAGCTTCCTGCTCCGCATCTACCTCACCAGCACGGTCGAGGGAGCGACGATCTATGGCTCCCTCGCCGCAGCCGTCGCCGTCCTCCTCTGGATCGGCGTGAGCGCCTTCGCCGTCCTGGCCGGCGCCGCCGTCAACGCCGCCATCGACCGCGTCTGGCCCGCTGCCGCCACGGCCGCCGCCCGCGCCGCCAACGAGCGCCTCCGCGAGGAACAGGCCGCCGAGTACGTCGCCCGCGCCGCCGCCGCCCGCTCCCACGACCCCGAGGACCCGGACATGCCCTCCGAGTTCCCGGAGCGCTGGTCCCGCTTCCTGCCACCCGAGGACGTGACATCGAGGCTGCGGTCACCTGCGAAGAAGGGGGAGGATTAGAGCGGCTTTTTGGGGGCGCACCCTGGAGGGCGCGGCGGTGGCCACCGGCGTAGCCTTTTCGTGTGTATGCGGAAAGGGCGTCTCGGCTGGGTGGGGCCGTCGTGTGGACGAACAGCCCCGGTGGTTCGGACGGGCCCGGCCCCGGGCGGGTGCTGCCGGACGGGTGCATGGATCTGCTGTGGAACGAGGGGCGGCTGATGGTCGCCGGGCCGGACACGCGGGCGTACGTCACCGAAGGAGGTCCGAGCAGTTGGGCGGGCCTCCGGTTCTATCCGGGCTCCGCGCCCGCCTTTCTCGGTGTGCCCGCGCACGAGTTGCGCGACCGGCGGGTGGAGCTGGCCGAGCTGTGGTCCCCGGTGGTCGTGCGGCGGCTCACCGCCCGGGTGAACGCGGCGGGTGATCCGGCGAGCGGGCTCGAAGAGGTGGTCCTGGAGCGGGCGGCCGAGGTGGGGCGGCCCGATCCGGTGCTGCGGCAGGTCGTCGTCGCCCTCGACGCGGGGCGGCCCGTCGCGGCGACCGCCGACGAACTCGGGCTCGGGGCTCGGCAGTTGCACCGCAGATCACTCGCCGCTTTCGGGTACGGGCCGAAGACGCTGGGGCGGGTACTGCGGCTGCAACGGGCGCTCGCGCTCGCCCGGGACGGGGTGCCCTTCGCCGAGGCGGCGGCCCGGACCGGGTACGCCGATCAGGCGCATCTGGCGCGTGACGTACGGGAGTTGGCGGGGCTGCCGCTCGGTGAGCTGCTCGGCGGACGGTAGCGGTGACGGGCGGCGGCGGGCTCTCCGGCGGGCCGGCCACTCGGCGACGGGCGGCTGCGGGGCGGCTACTCGGGGGCGGGCGTCGGCAGTGGTGCGAAGAGGTCGACGCCGTTGCCGTCGGGGTCGAGGATCACGGCGTACCGCTGGCCCCACACCGCGTCCCACGGCTTGAGCTCGCCGTCGTACCCGGCGTTCACCAACTCCTCGTACACCGCGTCGACTTCGGCCGGACTGTCGCAGAGCAGGGCCAGCCCGGCGCCGCCTCCCGTCCCCGGGCGGTACTGGGGGTAGAAGGAGCGGACGGTCTCCTCGGTGTCGAGCATCAGCCGCAGTCCGCCGGGCAGTTGGGCCTCGGCGTGCGGCTGGTTCTCGGCGCCCTCCGGGAAGGCGAAACCGAGCCGGCGGTAGAAGGTGACGGAGGCGGCCATGTCCGTGGCCACCATGCCGATCGCATCGAGTCGTGGAGTCATACGGCCACCGTAGGCGGACCGGCGCCGGCCGGTCTTGAAGGAATCGGACACCCATGCCCGTCGTGGGACCCCGCCACCCCACTCCGCTGTGGCGCGAAGGGAACCGCGAACCGTGTGAGTAAGCGCTCTCGCCAGAACGGACTCTTTGGCTCACCTGTGGAACAACTGTGCGGCAGGATGTAGGGCATGCTCATGCTCCGTACCGCGCGTGTTCTGCTGCCCCTGGCGTTCCTGCCGTTGCTGCTCACCGCCTGCGGGACCGAGAAGGTCGTGGTCGCCGGCCGCGAGCCCCTGAGGCCGGCCCCCGACCGGGCCGAGCTCCACGCCCGGGCCGAGGCGCTGGGCCTCGCGCCCGGGCTCGTCTATGTCACCGAGTCCCCCGGATTCACGCTGGCCCGGCAGTCGGTCGGCGTGTACGGCGCCGACGGCTTCTCCGCCGCCTACTGGTCCCGGAAGAACAGCGCCCACCTCCTGCTCCTCGTCGACCACGGCACGATGACCGCCGGGGACTGCCCCGAGCAGCCGGTCGGCCCGGGCACGGGCGAGTCGGTCAGCTGTGAGCGCGACGGGGACACCTGGTACCGCACCTCGGCGGGACAGCACGAGTACGCCGTGCCGGAGAACGGCCACCTCGTCCGGGTCAGCGCCACCACGGCCGCGGTCGAGCGCGACGCCCTGCGGGCCGCCGCCCTCGCCGCCCACCGTCCCACCGACGTCGAACTCGCCGGCCTCCTCCCGCCCCGCCACCACGACAAGCCCCCGCCCCCGCACAACGGCAGGCCGATCGAACGCGGCGACCTGCCCCCGGCGGGCGACGGAGCACCGAACAACGAGGTGGGCGCGTCGGGCTGAGCCCCACGCCATGCCTGGAACGTGCCTGGAACGTGCCTGGAACGGTCCAAGGGCGTGGCCTGGCGTGGTGGTCAACGGTGGCGTGGCGTGCCGATGATCAGGACGCGCCACCCGGCTGCTGCGGGCCGAACGCCGTCATGAAACGGTCGCGGAACTTGTCCATCCGCCACACCGGCGTGGCGTCGGCGGGCTTGAGACCGTCCGTCCAGCCCCAGTCGGAGATCTTCTCCAGCACCTCGGGGTCCTGGGCGACGATCGAGACCGGCACATCATGGCTGGGGTTGTCGCCGGTGACCGTCTTGTTGGGCTGGTGGTCGCCGAGGAAGATCAGGACGGTGTCCTTGGAGCCGTACTTCGCGACGTAGTCGACGAGACTGGTCACCGAGTACTGGATCGACTTGCGGTACTCGTCCCGGACGTCCAGGGGATCCTTCCAGACCTCCGTGGGGTCCTTGCCCTCGGCCTTCTGCAGCGAGTGGTAGACCGACCCGTCGCCGATCTGTTCCTCGGGGATCGTGCTCGGGATGGGCGCCCACGGGTTGTGGCTGGAGGTCAGGATGATCTCCGCCATCATCGGCTCGCGGTCCTCCTTGCCGTGCTCCAGCTCCTCGAAGGCCTTCAGCGTGTACTGGTCGGGCATCGTCGACCAGCTGAACTTCGGCCCCTTGTAGCCGAGTTGGTCGGAGTCGTAGATGTTGTCCAGGCCGAAGTACTTGCCCTCCGGCCAGGCCATCTGGGTGCCCGGCACGATGCCGACCGTGCGCCAGGCGCCGGTACGGCGGAACGCCTCGGTGAGGGTGAGCCGGTCGCTCGCGACGAGGTTGGAGTAACGCGACTGGTTCTTGATCCACAGACCGGACAGGAACGTGGAGTGCCCCAGCCAGCTGCCGGCGCCCGTGATGGGGGAGCGCAGCCAGCCGCTCCGCGACGCGTACCCGGCGTCCTTCAGCTCCTGCGTCTTCTGCGTGAGCGTCTCACCGAGCGGCTCACCCATCCGCGGGTCGTCGATCGCGGAGCGGCCGTAGCTCTCGATGAACGTGATCAGTACGTCCTTGCCACGCAGCCCCGTCAGCAGCTGCTCGGGCGGCACGTCGGCGAAGGCGTCCACCGCGGCCTGCTTCCGGAACGCCTCGCCGTCCTTCAGCCCGTCGCTCACCGCCTCGATCCGGTTCTCCACGAGCGTCGCCGCGCTGTGCGAGGCCACCGGCACGTCGGCCGTCTCCAGGGTCAGCGTCGAGCAGGTGATCCACGCGGTCCCCAGGACGAGCAGCGTACGGCTCGCCGTGTGCCGGTTGCGCACCATCAGTCGGCTGATCCGCACGACCGCCAGCGTCATCAGCACCGGCAGCGCCAGCGCCAGCGCGATCACCCCGATCGTCGCGGCCTGCGCGGCCGTGCCGCCGAGCGAGTCCTTCATGAACGACTGCGCGTCGTCCAACAGGATCCAGTCGAGCACAAGGTCGAACGGACGGTCCAGGGTCCAGTACGACCCCATGTCCAGCACCTTGACGATCGTCAGCAGCGCGAGCGCCACCCCGACCACCACCACCGCCACGCGCCGCGCCTTCGCCGGCAGCGCGAGCAGCAGCCCCGCCACGAGGATCCCCTCCGCCGGGATCCGCAGGAACCGTCCGAACCCGATCTCGGTGACGTCGTTCGGCACGAGCAGCGCGAACATGACGAGAGCGATGGCCAGCCCGCTCACGGTCCAGGCGACGGCACGCGCGGCCCGGGGGTGCTTGGCCCGCCAGCCGGAGGGTGCGGCAGGGGGCTCGGCAGAGGGTGCGGCAAGGGGCTCCGCAGAGGGTGCGGCAAGGGGCTCCGCAGGTGGTTCCGCCGGGGGGCGAGCAGGGGATTTTTCAGGAGCGGGCTCGGACTCCGGCTCCACGTCTGCCTTCGACTCTGACTCCGACGCCGATTCCGGTTCCGGTTCCGAATCCGGTTCCGGTTCCGGCGCCGGATTCGGTGTCGGTGTCGGTGTCGGCGCAGAGTCCGAATCCGGCTGCGGCCCTGCTTCCGCCTCCGGCCTGGGTCCCGGCTCGGGCTCGGGTTTCTGCTCGGGTCCGGTTCGGGGCTGGGTCCCGGGTCGAGGCTCGGATTTCGTCCCCCGCTGCGGCTGTTGCCTCGGCTCTTCGGCTTCGGTCTCAGCCTTGGCTTCGGTCGCTGCCGCTGCCGCTGCCTCGGCTTCTGCCTCGGCCTTCGCTCCCGCGTCCGGCGAACTCTCTACCGACGTCGGCTCCGGAGGGGCGGCTTCTCCCGGGGCCTTGTCGTCGTCCGGTGCCGGTGTCGGTCCCGGAAGCTGCGGAGAGCGTATGTGCGACAACCCGAAGGTCCTTCCCTGTGGAGCATGTGGAGCTCAGTGCTGGTGGAGCGGAGTGGGCCGGGGGCGGCGGGACCGCCGGGACACCCGGCCGGCCATCCCTATGCGTACGGTCCCACGACGCCAACCGTTCACTCGAACTCAGGGTCCCCGCAACCACTTCACCGAACCGCAACGTACCCGGCGCCCACCGGCTCAGGCCGAGCGCAGTGCCTTCGTACTGGACCGCTCCACCAGCCGCGTCGACAACTCGGTGCGCGTGCCCTCCGGTTGATCGCCCTCCATCATCCGCACCAGCAGTCGTAGGGCGGTCTGGGCCATCTCCGATAGTGGCTGGCGGACAGTGGTCAGGCCGGGAGTCGCCCAGCGGGCCTCGGGAAGGTCGTCGAAGCCCACCACACTGATGTCGTCCGGCACCCGCAGCCCCCGCTCGGCCAGGGCCTCGTACACGCCGAGGGCCATCTTGTCCGAGCAGACGAACACAGCGGTCGGCGGCTCGGGGAGGTCGAGCAACTGGAGCATACGGTGGCGGGCGGTGGTCTCCATGAAGTTGCCGTAACGGACGTACTCCGGCCGGTACGGCATCCCCGCGGCCGTCAGCGCCGAGCGGTAGCCCGCAACCCGGGCGCTGCTGCACATCTTGCGCCGGTACCCGGCGATCACGGCGATCCGTTCGTGCCCCAGGGTCAGCAGATGGTCGGCGGCGGTCATCCCGCCCTGCCAGTTGGCCGCGCCCACCGACACCACGCCGGGCGGCGGTTCCAGGACCGGGTCGATCAGTACGAACGGGATGCGGTGCTGGGTGAGCCAGGAGTACTGGGCGGGGGACAGCTCGGCCAGGTTGAACAGCACGCCCGCCGAGCCCCGGGTGGTCAGCTTGTCGAACCAGCCGCGTTCGGGGCGAGCGCCCCGGGTGCGGGTCAGGCCGGCCGAGACCACGACCTCCAGGCCGGCGTCGTGGGCGGCCTGTTCGACGCCGTGCAGTACCGCGCCCGACCAGGAACTCTCCAGCGAGTGCACCACCAGGTCGACCATGTGCGGCGGCTTCGACGCCTCGAACCGGGGTCTGCGGACATAGCCGAGCCGGTCCAGCGCCTCGGTGACCCGGCGTCTGGTCTCCGGGGCCACGTCCTCCCGGCCGTTGACCACCTTCGAGGCCGTTGGCACGGACACCCCGGCCTCGCGCGCCACCACCGCCAGCGTCGGCCCGGCCGTCGCGCTCCCGCCACGCACCATCGCGACTCCACCTCTCAGGGCCCGTCCCGAGGGCCGGTGAAAATTTCGAACAGCATCGCTCGCGCGATGGAAGCCCCCACCGCGTAGCAAGCGCTTCCTACGGTAAGCCCAACTCATCACGGCGGGAAGAAGCAGGGAATCAGAGGACCGCACCAGCCAAAACTTTCGAAACTTCGAACAAGTGGGGCCCTGTCGGGTGCTGGCCGGAGGGCGAGGTGGGGGCCGGACTTCTGGGAGGCCGGGATGCCCCGTGGGGGAGGGCGAACGCGCCTCCATCGGGGGTGGTCCATCTCGCCGCGCCGGCCTGCCGAGGTGCCTTCCGCCGCGTAGCCGACGGCGGTTTCCCGGCTGCGCGGCAGGCATGCTCGCATCAAGAAAGCCGGAGGCGTGACCGACCCCCGGCCGTCTGGCCTGGGGGTGACTGGACCCCTTACAGGCCGACCGGACGGGCCTGCCCGGACTCCGGTCGCCGCCCAGGGCCGGGCCCGGGCGGGCGACCAGAAATCCCCGCGGTCACCTCAGCTCACTTCTTCATTCCGCCTCGCACACCAGACTTCCTCATTCCGCCTCGCACACCAGCCGGAATCCGCCGAAGTCCGCTGTGAACTCCGCGGCGACGAGGTCCTGGGCGTGGATGCCGGCCAAGGTGCCGGTGAAGCGCAGCTTGGAGCCGTAGTCGTCGGAGAGGTGACTGATGTCCAGGACCGGTCCAAGAGGAGTGCGGTGGCCGTCATGGAGGTACCAGAAGCGGGCCTCCGTGCCGTCGATGTTCGCTCCCAGGGTGACCGGCTGCTCCGGTTCGACCTCGACGACGGCCATCTGCCGGGCCCCGTCCTCGTCGCGTTCGAGGAGGCTGAGCACGGTACGGCCCCCGCCCCGCCACTGCTGGCCGCGCTGCGGCTCGCCCTCGGTCTCGGACCAGGTCAGGTCGAGGGTGACGTAGGAGGCGGTGTTGTAGCGGAGGGTGAGCCCCGCGGCCTCGCCGAAGGTGCGCGGTCGCGCTTCGACGGTGACCTCCACCTCCGCCCGGTGCTCGGTGATCCGCTGGGCCAACAGGCTCTGCTCCCACAGAGACTCGGGGCCCTGCCGACCCCGCAGCCGGATCCAGCCGGGGCGCGCGGCGGTGTCCGCCCACGACGCGTCCGGCTCGGCACGCGGACTGCTCCACGGCCAGGTCAAGGTGCCCTCGTGCGTGGCGGACACGACGGTGGACGTCGGCGCACCGGCCACCTCCACAGTCGGCACCTCCACAGTCGGCACCTCCACCTCCACCGCCGGATGCCAACCCCCCTGCCGCAGCCTGGGCCAGGCCTCCGCGTCCCACACCACCGCCTGGACGGCGGTCTCCCGGCCCAAGGGGCAGCGCATGCCCTGTTCGGTGAGCAGGGGGCGGGCGGCGAGGTGGCTGAGGAACCACTCGCCGGTCGGTGTCTCGACCAGTTCGGCGTGCCCGGCCTTCTGCAACGGCACCTTGGGGTCGTCCCGTGTCGTCAGCAGGGGCAGGTCGTCCAGTACGTACGGGCCGGTCAGCGCCCGGCTGCGCGCCACCCGCACCCCGTGTTCGACACCGGTGCCGCCCTCGGCGAGGACCAGGTAGTGCCAGCCGCCACGGACCAGGAGCTTGGGGCCCTCGATCAGCTGGTCGTGCTGGAGCAGAAGGTGGGTGTCGCCGAGGGGGCGCAGGGTGGAGCGGTCCAGCTCCGTCAGGACGATTCCGGCGAACCGTTTGCCGCCCGGACGGTGGTCGCTCTGCATGTTGAGCAGCCAGAGCCGCCCCTCGTGGTGGAACAGGGCGGGGTCGAAGCCGTGGCTCGCCACGCGGCGTGGAGCGGTCCAATCGCCGTCCACCGCCGGGGCCGTGCTGACGTACGTGTCCAGGTCGAAGTACCGCGTGCCGACCGACCGCACGATCGTGTAGACGACCCAGAAACGTTCGCCGTCCCAGCTCAGCGAAGGCGCCCAGATACCGCCCGAGTCGGGGACGCCCGCGAGAGAGCCGCCCGGCGCCGCGCCGCGCACATGACCGGCGTACTCCCATTGCGCCAGATCCCTGGACCGGTGCAAGGGAATCGTCGGGAACCACTCGAACGAACTGGTCGCCACGTAGTACCACTCGCCGACCCTGATCAGGGAGGGGTCGGGGGCGAAGCCACGGATGACGGGATTGCGGGCCACGGTCACGGTCACGTCCACGTCACGGGCTCCCGACGGTCCCGGCGCTCCGGAGGAGACGGTCACTTCAGTGCCCCCAGCGTGACGCCCGACCGCCAGTAGCGGCGCATCGCGGTCATCATGATCGCCAGCGGGACGATGGAGAGCAGGGCGCCGGTCAGGACGAGGCTGGTCAGGTCGATGCCGGATTCGAGGCGTTTGCCGGTCCAGTTGTAGAGGCCGAGGTTCAGGGTCCAGTTCTCCTCGCCGCGCAGGACGGTGAGGGGGAGGAAGAAGGCGTTCCAGGTGTTGACGAAGGCCAGCAGGAAGACCGTGGCGCCGCCCGTGGTCATCATCCGCAGCACGATGCTGAAGAAGATCCGCAGCTCACCGGCGCCGTCGATACGGGCCGCCTCGAGGAGTTCGAAGGGGATCGTCGCCTCGGTGTAGACCTTCGCCAGATACACGCTGAAGGGGTTGATGAGGCAGGGGATCAGCATCGCCCAGGGGGTGTCGACCAGGCCGATCTCCGAGAACATCAGGTACAGCGGGAGCGTGAGCAGGGCGATCGGGATCAGGAACGAGCCCACCACGCACGCGAACACCACACCCCGGCCGGGGAAGTCGAAGCGGGCCAGACCGTAACCGGTTGCCAGTGCGATGAGTGTGCCGCCGAGGGAGCCGACACCGGCGTACAGGAACGAGTTGGCGGTCCAGCGGAGGAAGATGCCGTCCTCGTAGGTGAACAGCTGGTGCAGGTTGTCCCAGAGGTGCATGCCGGAGAACCACAGGCCGTTGCTCTGGTACAGCCCGACCCGGTCCTTGGTGGCGGCGACGATCAGCCACCACACGGGGAACAGGCTGTAGGCGCTGGCCAGTATCAGGCCGAGCAGGATGAACCGCTGGCCGCCGCGCCCGCGTGAGGCGGGGTCGGGGCCGGCGATCCGCCGTACGGGAGGCACGCCGGACCTCCCGGATTTCTCAGGCTTCCCGGTTTTCCCGGTTTTCCCGGGCTTCATGGGGGAGTCGGTGGTGGTCGTGGCCATCAGTCGACCTCCTTCGAGGTCAGCCGGTAGAAGAGGAGCGAGGCGATGCCGAGGATCAGGGCGAGGAGCACCGACAGGGCGGCGGCGTAGTGGTAGTTGCCCGCGTTGAACGCCTGGTTGTAGATGATCATGATCGGGGTGAAGCTGTCGTCGACGGTCTCCGGGGTGATGTTCCGGAACAGGGCCGGCTCGTTGAAGATCTGCAGCATCTGGATGATGGAGAGCAGTCCGGTCAGGACCAGCGCCCCGCGTACGAACGGAATCTTGATGCTGAGCGCGATCCGGGTCTCGGAGGCGCCGTCGAGACGGGCGGCCTCGAACAGCTCGCGGGGCACGCCCTGGAGCGCCGAGTAGATGATCACCATGTTGTAGCCGATGCCGTGCCAGGTGAGCAGGTTGCCGATGGACGGCCAGACCATGGAGGGCGCGAAGAAGTTCCAGTCGAACCCGAAGAGGTCGCCGATCGGGGTCAGCGGGCCCACCTCGGGGCTGTACAGGTTGATCCACACGATCGCCGCGACCACGCCCGGGATCATGTACGGAACCAACAGCACGATCCGGAACCGGTTCGCGGCCTTCGAGGTGAGCGAGTCCAGGAACAGCGCCAGGACCAGGCTGACCAGCAGCATGAACGGGATCTGGACGCAGGCGAACAGCACCACCCGCAGGATCGAGCCCATGAACGCCGAGTCGGTCAGCCCGAGTCGGTAGTTGTCGAACCCGGAGAACTCCCGGGTCGCGCCGCCGAGCCCGAGCCCGGACTGCTTCTCCTGGAACAGCGACTCGTAGACCGCGTACCCGATGGGCAGCAGATAGAGGAAGACGAATCCGAGCTGGAAGGGCACCGTGAACGCGGCACCCTTCCAGCGCTGGGAGCGAATCATCGAAGGATGCCTCAGCCCTTGACGTTGATACCGCGCGACTTCAGGTCCTTGACCGTCCACTCCTGCATGTGCGCGAGCAGATCGGTGACCTTCTGTTCCTTGCTGACGACCTTGCCCCACTCGCTCTGGAGTTCGGTGAACATGGCGGTCCAGTTCGGGCCGTAGACCCAGTCGGCGGTGATGGTGCCCAGGCTGTCCGTGACGACCTTCTCGCCGGGCGCGTAGTTGTCACCGAGCAGCTTCTCGGAGATCGCCTCGGAGACGTAGGAGTCGCTGTCGGACAGAGCCGGCATGACACCGCTGCCGGTCTCCGGGCTCGCCATCGACTTGACCGCGCCGGTGTCGGTGGACAGCCACAGGGCCGCCTCGGCCGCCTGCTTCTTGTATTTGCACTGCTCGGTGACCAGGTTCATGCCACCGCTCTGGTTGGTACCGGCCGGCGTCTTGGCTGCCTCGCCCTTGTACGTCGGCCACGGCGAGAGCGCCCACTCGCCGAAGGAGTCGGTGAAGTTCTGCACCATGCCGGACATCTGCCAGGTGGAGATCTGACGGGTGACCGTGCCGCCCTTGTCGTAGTTGCGCTGCACGGCCGCGTAGTCGGCGAAGGAGAGCTTGGAGTTGAGGTCGTTGTCGATGATCTGCTGGATCACGTCGGCGGCCTTCAGGCTGCCCTCGTCCTGGAAGTCCACTTTCCAGGAGTCGCCGTCGATCGCATACCAGTGCGCCCCGGCCTGCATCGCGAGCACCTCCAGGGTGCTCGGGTCCTCACCGGCGTAGTTGGTGATGTGGATGTCGTGCTTCTTCAGGACCTTGCCGGCGGCGATGAAGTCGTCCCAGGTCGCGGGAGCCTTGAGGCCGTACTTGTCGAAGACGTCGGTGCGGTAGATCGTGAAGGCGGGCGCCGAACTGGTGGGCACGCCGTAGACCTTGCCCTGCACCTGGACCCCGGCCCACGCACCGGCGTTGAACTTGTCCTTGCTCGACCCGACGTACTCGGTGATGTCGGCGAGCGCGCCCTGCGACACCCAGGTCGTCACGTACTCGGCGGTGTTCTGCAGTAGACAGGGGGCGTTGCCCGCCTTCACCGCGTTGCTGAGCTGCTTCTGCATGGTCAACTGGTCGGTGACCTTGGTGTACTTGAGCTGGACGTCCTTGTGGGAGGCGTTGAACGCCTTGACGAGGGCCTCCTGGCCGTTGGCCCAGCCCCAGAAGGGGAGGGTGACCGGACCGGAGGCTCCGGAGGAACCGTCGTCGCCCGAGTCCGAGCCGCCGCACGCGGCGAGCAGACCTGTCAGCGCCACACTCGCGACGGCGACGCGGGCGAACCTTCTCCGGGGGCTGGTGGAGTTCATCGTACGGTCATCCTTCGAGACGTAGACGATCGCGGAAGCGGGGGAGGTGGGGGGAGTGGGGGGCGAGGGGCGACTCGGTGGGGCGACGGTGAGCGAGGCGGACCGTCAGCTCGTGTCTCGGGACCCCTGCGGAACGTTGTAGTAAACGGTTGTCGTGAAACGTAGGTCGCCTGATCGGCTCACGCAAGACCGCGACGACAAATTATTACGCCGGATTGTCGGTGGGGTTGCCGGAAGACGCCGTTCGGCGGCCGCTATGTGACGAAGAGGGCGCAGGTCAGAGGTGCGCCGAGCAGCGGGAGGGCCGTCGTGGGCGCGACGCTCGCGACGCCCCGGGGTGAGAAAACGTTTACGTAACGCGGCTCATCCGGCGAGCACCGTCGTCACTGGACGGGCGGCCGTACCGACTGCCGTACGACCACATGCGTGCCCAGCACCAGATGGCCGGCGTCCCCGCCCCGGCGGCGACCGCCACCCTCGCGGCGGTCAGCCACGGCGCGCAGGGCGGCGCGGCCCATCTCCTCGTAAGGGACGTGCACGGTGGTGAGTTGCGGAGTGAGCTGGGAGGCGAGCGGGATGTCGTCGTAGCCGACGACCGAGACATCCTCGGGAACACGCAATCCGGCCGCGCGCAGCGCCCGGGCGGCGCCGGCGGCGACCACGTCGGTGCCCGCGAGGACCGCAGTGAAGGACTGTTTCTGCCGCAGGCTCTCCTCGACGGCCTCGTAACCGTGCTCGTACTCGTAGTACCCGTGCCGCACCAGGCCGGCGTCGAACGGCACGCCGTACGCCTCGAAGGCCCGCCGTGCGCCCTTCAACCGGCCCTGGGCGGTGGTGAGTTCGGAGTGGCCCGGCAGTACCAGGACCCGGCGGTGGCCCGCGGACAGCAGATGGCTCGCCATGGCGTAGGCGCCGCCCTCGTTGTCGTAGTCGACCGTGGTCGCCGGGACCTCGCCCTCCAGCGGAGGTCTGCCCACCAGGACGAGGTGGGAGTCGGCCGCGTCCAGGGAACGGGCGAACCGGGCCATGCGCAGCTGGTACTCGTCGTGGTCGTACGCGCCGCCCAGCAGGATCACCGCGGCCACGCCCTGCTGGCGCATGAGGTTGAGCAGCGCGAGTTCACGCTCCGGATCGTCCCCGGTGGTACCGACCAGGGTGAGCCAGCCGCGCAGTGAGGCCGCGCTCTCGACGCCCTTGGCCACATGGGTGAAGGCGGCGCCGGTGATGTCGTTGATCAGGACGGCCACCGTGGGCGTCCCGCCGCCGGCGAGGGAGCGGGCGTGGGCGTTGGTGACGTAGTCCAGGTCCCGGACCACCTTCAGCACCCTGCGGCGCAGTTCGTCCGAGACCGGGTAGTTGCCGGACAGGACGCGGGAGACGCTGGCCACCGAGACACCCGCCCGCCGGGCCACGTCCCGGATGGTCGCCCGGCCCGGCTCGCCCGACGCCTTGCGTTGACTCACCGTGCGGCTCCCTCGGCATCGTGTTTCCCCCGCCGGACGCCCGTACGAACCGGGATCCGCCCCATGGGTGGGGGAACCGTATCCCATTGTTTCCCGGGGTGTTTCCGGCGCGGAGGTGCAGAGTGGAGCGGAGGTGAAGGGGGCGCGGAGGTGAAGGGTGGCGCGGCGTGGGGAGGGGCGTGCGCCGTGCGTGCGGGCGCGGCGGCACGGTTCAGGCGACCCGGGCCAGGTCCGTGTGCCGTACCTCGTGGGCCGGTGGCAGACCCGAAGCGAGGCGCTCCAGTTCCTCGACGACGGTGCGGCCGAGGCGTTCCAGCTCATTGCCGAGGGAACCCGCGATGTGCGGGGTGAGGAAGACGTTGGGGAGGTTGTAGAGCGGGGAGCCGACGGGCAGCGGCTCGGGTTCGGTGACGTCGAGGACCGCGCTGAGCCGGCCGGAGAGCAACTCGCCGGTGAGCGCGTCGGGGTCGACCAGGGCACCTCGGGAGGTGTTGATGAGGACGCCGCCGTCCCGGATGAGCGTGAGTCTGCCGCGGTCGAGCATGCGGTAGGTCTCGGGGATGTCGGGGGCGTGGAGGCTGACGATGTCGCTGGTCCGCAGCAGGTCCTCCAGCGCCATCGGCTCGGCGCCCAGCGCGGCGGCCCCCGCCGTGTCGACGTACGGGTCGTACAGCGAGACGGCGAAGTCGAACGGCTTCAGCAGTTCAAGGAGTCGGCGGCCTACTCGCGAGGCCCCGATGACCCCGACCCGGCGGCCGACGTTGCCGATGGCCGCGGTCTCGGCGGGGGAGGGGTAGGTGTGCGTCTGCCGGAAGCGTTCGCGCTGGTCGAAGGTGTCCTTCCCTGCCAGCAGGATCATCGCGAGGGTGTACTCGGCGACCGGCAGTGCGTTGCCGGCCACCGCGCTGCAGACGGTGACCCCGCCCTGCCACAGGGCCTCGCCGACCAGCGCGCGCACCGAGCCCGCGGCGTGCAGGACGGTACGCAGCCGGGGCGCCGCCACCAACACGTCCGCGTCGAGGCGCGGGCAGCCCCAGCCGGTGATCAGTACCTCGGCCCCGGCCAGCGCGGAGACGGCGGCGGGATCGGTGAAGTCCCGTACGACGAACGAGGGGTCGATCTCGACCACCTGCCGCAGCCGCGACATGAGCGGCGGCGGGAAGAGCAGGGGCAGATGCACCGGATCCATGGCGAACACGGCTCGCGTCGACTGGGCGCTGGGCATGACTCTCCTGGAGAGCTGGGGGTGGACGCAGGGGCTGCTGCGGGAACAGTTTAGAAAACGTCTTCTACCGTAGATCCGGGTCCGACGGGTGGTCAATCGTCGTGATCGGGTGTCGTGTGCGGATCACGGCTGAGGTATGTCCGTAAATGCGCAGGTCGTACGGCTGTGGAGTGGGGGGCGAGGGGGAGCTCGGCGGGGTTCGTCGGGGGTGGAGGTGTCTGCCGCTGTGGTGGGGTCGGTGGAATCTGTGGTCTGGCGTAATCGGTTACCCCTCGTCGCCGGTTGCTGAAACGGCGGAGGCGGCGGCGAGATCCGTACGGCGATCCCCGGAGAGGGCTGCGGAGGGGCCTCGGGGTGGCCTCGGGGTGGCCTCGGGGTGGCCTCGGGGTGGCCTCGGGGTGGCCTCGGAGGTCGCCTCAGAGGTGAGGGTAACCGGTTCCTATGTCGATGAGGGTCGAGGTCGGTGGACCGGCCGGGGCGCTGGTCAGAAATTGCAGCTGACCTGGAATGTTCACTCTCGCCGCGTGGCCGTCGGTGGCGCCCGGGACGGCATCCAGCCATGTCCCAGGGGTTACGCGGAGTTTTTCGAAAACTGGTCAAGACCCTTGACGCGGTTTGCGGTCAGGAACAAGCTCTGCCCGTCGACCGGTAGAAACCGGTTGTTGCTCAACGGGTGGTTGCTCTCGAAGGTGAGGTGTCCATGCATACCCGTGCCGGTGGTCCCATGAGCCGTCGTCGATTCCTCGCCCTCTCGGCGGCCGGCGCCGCGGCAGGCGGGGCGGCGCTGAACGGCTGTGCGCTCCCGGTGTCCAGCGGGGTCGGCGGCTCCGGGGAGAGCGTCACGCTGATGGTCAAGGCCGAGGACATCTCCCCGGAACTGATCAGACAGGCACAGCGGGACATCGGCGTCCGGATCGTCACGGTGAAGTACGACATCACCAAGCTGATCGCCATGCTGACCAGCGGAAACCCGCCGGACCTGGTGCGCGGCGTGGGTGCCGTGGACGCGCCGTACTTCGTGGCCCGGGACGTGGCCGAGGAACTGGACCCGTACTTCGCCGGGAGCGGTGTGCTGAAGGCCGACGACCTCGACCCGGTCAACGACCTGTGGCGCTACGACGGCCGTACGCAGGGCAAGGGCCCGCGGTACGGCATGGTGAAGGACTTCTCCCAGGACTCCATGTACTGGTACAACACCGCGCACTTCGACGAGGCGGGCATCGGCTATCCGTCCGAGTCCGAGCCGGTCACGTACGAGGAGTGGTTGGACCGTGCCAAGCGGCTCACGCAGCGGAGGAACGGTCAGACGTTCGTCTTCGGCGGCAGCTACAACGGTCTCTACGAGGCCACCAACCTCTCCACGCTGACCGTGGCCGCGGGCGGCCGTCTTTTCAACGACGACTTCTCCCGGATCGACTTCACCGCCCCGGAGGCCCGTAAGGCGCTGGGCTGGTACATCGACTACTGCCGGACCAGGGTGGGCCCGAGCGCGATCCAGCCCGACCCCAACGCCTGGGACGGCCCCACCTATCAGGCGGGCCGGATGGCCATGACCAACAGCGGCTACTGGCTCGGCGGCATGATCAACACCGACGAGAAGCTGGCGAAGGTGTCCCGGCTCGCCCCCGCCCCGGTCTTCGAGGGCGGTGCGCGGGTCAGCCCCTGTCAGGGCGGCACCGGTTTCTGGATGCCGAGGAAGGCACGGAACAAGGACGCCGCCTGGCGGGTCTTCGAGTGGTTCTTCGGCGAGGCCCCGGCCAAGGCCCGCGCGGGCGGTGGCTGGGGCATCCCGAGCCTGAGGTCCCTGCGCCCGCTGATGCCCGCCGAGCAGGACTACCAGCGGCGGGTGCTGAAGGCGCAGGAGGCCGAGCTGGAGCACTTCTCGGTGATCTCCTTCACGCCGTACATCACGGCGGAGGGCTTCAAGGCGCTCTTCAACCAGGTGGCGCCCGCCGCGATGAAGGGCGAGATCTCCGTCGACACCCTCGCCGAGCGTCTGAACTCGACCATCAACGAGCAGCTCGATCGCGGTAAGGAGCAGGTCGCATGACGGCCGACCAGATGTCAGCCGCGGCGAAAGGGCCCGCGACCGGCGGCGGCGCGATGTCGGTCGGTGCCCGGTCGCGCACCTCCATGACCACCCGCAGGCACCGGGCGTTCTACATGTTCGCCTCGCCCTGGATCATCGGCTTCCTGCTGCTGACCATCGTCCCGATGGCGTACGCGCTGTGGCTGAGCCTCACCACGTACGACGGGATCTCGCCGCACTGGCGGTTCATCGGGCTCGACAACTACCGTGAACTGCTCGCCGATCCGGTGACCTGGGACGCCCTGGGCCGCGCGGGACTGTTCGCGGTGACCTCGGTGCCGCTGTCGATCGTCGCGGGGCTCGGGCTCGCCGTCCTGGTCAACCGGCCGATCAGGGCCCGGGGCCTGTTCCGTACCCTGCTCTATCTGCCGGCCGTCGTACCGCCGGTGGGCGCGGGCCTCGCCTTCAAGTCGCTGTTCGACCAGAACTCCGGCGCCGCCAATGGGGTGTTGAACATCTTCGGCATCGACGCGCTCGGCTGGCTCGCCGATCCGTACGCCCGCTACGTCCTGCTGATGACCGTACTCTGGGCGGCGGGCAACGTCATGATCATCTCGTTGGCCGGTCTCCAGGACGTACCCCGTGAGCTCCACGAGGCGGCCCGGATCGACGGGGCGGGCGCCTGGCGGACGTTCCGCAGCATCACCGTGCCGCTGCTGTCGCCCGTGCTGCTCTTCCAGACGGTGACCGGGGTGATCGCCTCGGTGCAGACCATCATGCCGCTGCTGCTGGCCGCCGAGCCCACCACGGGCGGCGTCACCGCGATCCCGCAGTCCAACTACATGTACATGATGCATGTGTTCGCCGAGTACTTCGCGCTCGGCCGCTACGGCTACGCCTCCGCGCTGCTGTGGGTGCTCTTCGTCCTGATCCTCGTCGTCACCGGACTCATCTTCAGGTTCACGTCCGGAGTGGTGTTCTACAACGTCGATCCGGAGGCGAAGAAGTGACCGTCACGAGCGACACCGCAGGCAGCGCCGTTCCGGGCGGCGCCACCGCCACCGGTCGGCCCCTGAACCGGTCCAAGTCCCCGGAAGGGCCTGCTCCGGCCCGCGTCCGGGTGCGTACCGGCCGGCTCGTCCTCTACACCGTGCTGGTCGTCGTCACCGGCCTGTTCCTCGGCCCCTTCGGCTGGCTGGTCCTCACCGGTCTGAAGACCTCCGCCGAGACGGCCGCCGCGCCGGTGCACTGGCTGCCCGCGGACTTCCAGTGGCACAACTTCGCGGACGCCTTCAACCTGATCGACTTCCTCGGCTACGCCCGCAACTCCCTGATCATCGCCTTCCTCTACGCCACCCTGGTCACCCTCAGTTCCGCCTGGGTCGGCTACGGCTTCGCCCGGCTGGACGCGCCCGGGAAGAAGACGCTGTTCGGCGTGCTGCTCGGCTCGATGATGCTGCCCCAGATGATCACCCTCCTGCCGACCTACCTGATCTTCGCCAAGCTCGGCATGGTCGACACCTACTGGCCGTGGGTGCTGTGGGGCCTCGCGGCGGCGCCGTATCTCGTCTTCCTCTTCCGGCAGTTCTTCGCGGGGCTGCCCCGCGAGCTGGAGGAGGCGGCGATCGTCGACGGCTGCGGATACGCGACGATCTTCTGGCGGATCTTCCTGCCGCAGTCCTGGCCGGTGCTCTCCGCGAGCTTCGTGATCGCCTTCACCTGGACCTGGGGCGACTACATCGCACCCCAGCTCCTGCTGTCCACGGACCGTTCCACACTCGCGGTCGCCGTGATGTCCACCTACGTCACCTCGGCCGGGACACCCGTCACCAACCTCCAGGCCGCCGCCTCGGTGATGTACGTCGTCCCCATCCTGCTGATCTTCCTCGTCGCCCAACGCGGCTTCGTCGCCGGGATGTCCACCTCCGGGCTCAAGTAAGTCCCGTGCCGTCCCGGGCAATCGCACGTGCCTTCCCCTGACTCCCCGCGCATATAAGGAAGTTACTCATGACCGACATCCAGGGCTCCGGTCTGTCCCGGCGTACCCTCCTCCAGGCCGCCGGCGCCACGGCCGCCGCGTACTCCCTGCTCGGAGCGGCCACCGGCACCGCGAGCGCGGCCGACAGACCGCAGGCCGACCTCCTGGTCGTGTACCCCGTGCCGACCGGACTGCCGCTGAACGCCAGCTTCTCCGTCAAGGCCCGTACGCCCGGCGGCGAATGGCAGTCGGTGCCCGTGCTGCGGGCCCGTACGAAGACCATCAACGAGAAGACCGGCTCCGGCACAGTCCGCAGCTCCTCGGTCGCGAGCCTCGACTTCCGCGGCACCGTGGAGGTCCAGGTCACCTCCTCGAAGGGCACCATCCCCTCCGCGCGGATCCGTCCCCTGTCGTACGACATCGCGCACGAGGCCGGCGGCGACACCATCACCTTCAGCCTCACCGAGCCGCGCAACCTCTCCATCGAGATCGGGGACGCAGACGGCGGCGCGTTCGACATCTACGACAACCTCCAGCTGCACGCCAACCCGATCGAGAGGTGGCGGCCGGAGGAGGACGACCCGGACGTCATCTACTTCGGCCCGGGTATCCACACCGTCACCGACAACGTGGTCAAGGTGCCCAGCGGCAAAACGGTGTACCTGGCCGGCGGCGCGGTGCTCAAGGCGCGGGTGGAGTTCAGCAACGTGGAGAACGCCCGCCTGCTCGGCCGGGGCATCATCTACGACTCGGACGCCGCGACCCTGGTGGCGTTCTCCAAGAACATCGAGATCGACGGCATCCTCGCCCTCAACCCCAAGACCGGCTACTCCTGCACCATCGGCCAGTCGCAGCAGGTCACCGTCCGCAACCTGCACTCCTACAGCTTCGGCCAGTGGGGCGACGGCATCGACGTGTTCAGCAGCGAGGACGTGCTGATCGAGGGCGTCTTCATGCGCAACAGCGACGACTGCATCGCCGTATACGCCCACCGCTGGGACTACTACGGCGACTGCCGCAACGTCACCGTCCGCAACTCCACCCTCTGGGCCGACGTAGCCCACCCGGTGAACATGGGCACGCACGGCAACCCGGAGAAGCCCGAGGTCATCGAGAACATCGTCTTCAGCAACATCGACGTCCTCCAGCACCGCGAACCGCAGGTCCTCTACCAGGGCTGCTTCGCCCTCAACCCCGGCGACAGCAACCTCATCCGGAACGTCCGCATCCAGGACGTCCGCGTGGAGGACTTCACCTGGGGCCAGTTGCTCAACATGCGTGTGATGGCCAACCGGTACAACGCCTCCCCTGGCCGAGGCATCGAGGACGTGTACGTCCGCAACCTGACGTACAACGGCACCCACGCCTCCATGGCCATCCTGACCGGCTACGACGCGGACCGTCCCATCAAGAACCTGACCTTCCAGAACCTGGCGGTCAACGGCACGGTCGTCCACGACAAGATGAAGAAGCCCGGCTGGTACCTGACCACCGACATGGTCCCGATGTTCGCCAACGAGCACGTCCAGAACCTCCGCTTCCTGGACGCCGACACGGCGGCCGCCACCACGGCCCCGGAGATCACCAGCGCGGGCGAGGTGACGGCCACCAAGAAGCGGGTCTTCAACCACCTCGTCACGGCGACCGGTCTGCCCACGTCGTTCGCCGCCGAGGGCCTGCCCAAGGGCCTGAGCATCGACACGAAGACAGGCCTGATCTCCGGCGTCCCGTCCCGTCCCGGCTCCTGCACGGTCACCGTCTCGGCCACCAACAGCGCCGGCACGGCCACCAAGTCCGTCAAGCTCACCGTGCGGCACCCGTAGGACCAGGAGAAACCAGTGCTTCCCCTCAGCCGACGGTCGTTCCTCGGAGCGGCCGGGTTCACGGCCGTGGCCGGGGCCGGACTCCTGTCCGCCTCCGCCACGGCCGCGTGGGCCCGCTCCACCGAAGCGACCCTCACCTTCAGCCACCCGGGCCTTCTGCACACCGCCGCCGACTTGGACCGGTTGAAAGCCGCCGTCGCCGCCAAGCAAGCGCCGATCCACGACGGCTATCTCGCATTGGCGGCTCACGCCCGGTCCAAGGCGACGTACACCGTCCAGAACACGGGCCAGATCACGTCCTGGGGGCGTGGCCCGAGCAACTTCATGGGGCAGGCGGTCGCCGACTCGGCCGCCGCCTACCAGAACGCGTTGATGTGGTGCGTGACGGGCGAGCGGGCCCACGCGGACAAGGCGCGGGACATCCTCAACGCCTGGTCGGCGTCCCTCACGGTGATCACGGGCGCCGACGGACCGCTCGGCGCGGGCCTGCAGGCCTTCAAGTTCGTCAACGCCGCCGAACTGCTCCGGCACACCGGCTACGACGGGTGGACGGACTCCGACATCGCCCGCTGCGAGCGGTCGTTCCTCGACGTCTGGTACCCGGCGGTCTCCGGCTACATGCTGTACGCCAACGGCAACTGGGACCTGACGGCCATTCAGACCGTGCTGGCCATCGGCGTGTTCTGCGAGGAACCCGTCCTCTTCGAGGACGCGCTGCGCTTCGCAGCGGCGGGCGCGGGCAACGGCAGCGTCCCGGGCCGCATCGTCACCGCCGCCGGTCAGGGCCAGGAGTCCGGTCGTGACCAGGGGCACGAGCAGCTGGCCGTCGGTCTGATGGGTGACGCGGCGCAGGTGGCCTGGAGCCAGGGCGTCGACCTGTGGGGCTTCGACGGCCACCGTCTCCTGGCGAACGCCGAGTACGCCGCCGGCTACAACCTCGGCGGCGACGTCCCCTTCACCCCCGACCTGGACCGCACGGGCAAGTACATCAAGAAGACCGTCTCGGCCGTCGGGCGCGGCAACCTGCCGCCGATCCACGAGATGTACTACGCCCACTACGCCGGAGTTCGCGGCCTCGACGCCCCCGCCACCGAGGCGGCCGTCTTCCGGGGTGCGAACGGTGCCCGGGTGGTCGAGGGCAGCAATGACGACCTGCCAGGCTTCGGCACCTTCGCCTACGCCGGGGCGTCGGCCCCCGCGTCGGCTCCCGCGCCGAAGCCTCCGACCGGGGTGACGGCGGTGGGCGACCGCAAGGCCGTGACCGTGGCGTGGCTGCCGTCGGCGTGGGCCACCGGGTACACCGTCCGGCGGTCCACCCGCCCCGAGGGCCCGTACGAGAAGGTCGCCACCGGGCTGGACGAGCCGACGTACACCGACACGGACGTGCGCAGGGGCCGGACGTACCACTACACCGTCACTGCCACCAACTCCCGCGGGATCAGCGGCACTTCGAGCCCGGTAGCCGCCTGCGCCGGTCTTCCCGAGCCCTGGTCCAGCCAGGACCTGGGGACCGTGCAGATCCCCGGTTCCGTCATGTTCGACGGCGAGCGGTTCGTGCTCCGGGCAAGCGGTACGGCGGACACGTACCGCCTGGCGCATCTGCCGCTGCGCGGCGACGGCACGGTCACCGCACGGATCGTGTGGCCGCTCAGCTCCCAGTACTCCAAGATCGGCGTCACACTCCGCGACTCGCTCGACGCGGACGCCGCACACGCCTCCATGCTGATCCAGGGGCTGCCGCTGCACACCTGGAGCGGAGTGTGGAGCGTACGGAGGGGGTCCGGCTCGGAGATCTCCGCGACCGGCAGCACACCGGTGCCACCCACCCAGCAGCAAACCATCACCACGTCCGCCGCCTTCCCGATCTCCAGCCTGGGCACGCTGCCGGAGTCGGCGACACCGCTGGAGGCCCCGTACGTCGAGGGTGCGGGCGACGGCTACCGGCTGCGTGCCCCGTACTGGGTGCGGGTGACCCGCAAGGGCCGTCGCTGCACCGGGGCGATCTCCCCGGACGGCATCCGCTGGACCGAAGTCGGTACCACCGAGGTCGAGTTGGGAAGTACCGCGTACGCGGGGCTGGTCCTCACCTCCTGCCTGGGCGTGGCCGAGGAGTACGCCGACACCGGCACCGGGGCCTTCGACAACGTCAGCGTCGTATCCGCCGCAGGGGGAGAGGTCTGGTCGGTGGGCCGTCCTGCCCGGCGGGTCACCGACCTCAGGGCGACGGCACGCGCCGACGCGGTCGAGTTGACCTGGACCGATCCAGACCTCTCCGCACGCTACAAGGTGCTGCGCGCCACCCGCGCCGACGGCCGCCACCTGACGATCGCGACCGGTGTCGCCCCGGTCGGCTTCGGCGCCCGCCTCCGGTACGCCGACGCTACGGGCACCCCCGGCACGACGTACCACTACGTCGTCACCAAGACGAACACCGGCGGACGCGGCCCGCACTCGAAGTCGGCCGCCGCCACGATGCCGACGCCCTCGCTGCCCCAAATCCCCTCGCTCACCACGGCGTTCGCCAATAGGGGGGATGCCTTCCAGTACCTGATCCGCGCCTCGCACGAACCTGTACGGTTCACCGCGAGCGGACTCCCCGACGGCCTCCGCGTCGACAGGCGCACCGGTCTGATCTCCGGAACCCCCACCCGGCCCGGCGAGTTCACCGTCACCACCACCGCCGGCAATGCCGCTGGGGACGGGACCGGCACGCTCACCCTGTCCGTCGGCACACCCCCGCCGTCCCCCTGGACGTACGGCGACCTCGGCGACCCGGTCCTCGACGACCGGAAGTTCGGAACCCTCGGCGTGGTCGCCGTCAGCACCCCCGGCAGCACCGCGTACGAGGAGGACGGGACCTTCGTCGTACGCGGCGCGGGCGTCGACCTGACCGTCAACAACCAAGGGATGACAGGCCAGTTCGTACGGCGGCCGATCACCGGTGACTGCGAGGTCACCGTCCGGCTGGACTCCCGTACCGGGGCCACCGCCGATCGGGTCGGGCTGCTGATGGCCAAGTCGCTGTCGCCGTTCGACCAGGCGGCCGGGGCCATCGTCAGCGGCGGGACCAGCGCCCAGCTCATGCTCCGCACGACCGTGGCCGGACGGTCGGCCTTCACCGGCAACGCCACGGTCACCACCCCCTGCCTGCTGCGGCTGAAGAGAAACGGGACCGTCTTCGCCGCAGCGGTTTCCACGGACGGGGGCGTCACCTACACCCCCCTCGCCGAGGGAGAGATCCCCGGCTTCGGTGACGCCCCCTACCACGTGGGCCTGGTGGTCTGCTCCCGCAGCCCGCTGACCCATGGCACCGCGCGATTCAGCGAGGTGAGCATCACCCCCACATGAGCGGAGCCGGGGAGGGGCGGACAGGGACTCGCCCTTCCCCGGAGCCGCCGACCTCCATGGATTGGAGACGCACCGATGAGCCGCACTTCCCCCCACACGGGCCCCGAAGGGCTCGCCCCCGAGGGCGAGTTGAGCCGCCGCGGTCTGCTGAGGACCGCCGGCGGTCTCACCGCCGCCCTCGCGCTGGGCGCCGCCTCCGTCGCGACGACGGCCGAGGCGGCGCCGGCCACCTTCACCCACCCCGGCATGCTGCACGCCTACGGCGAACTCAACCGCGCCAAGGTGCGGGTGGCCGCCGGAGACGACCCGTGGCTGTCCGGCTGGAACCGTCTGACAGCCAACTCCCACTCCGCGAGCACCTGGACGCCCAACCCGCAGGCCACCATCATCCGCGGCGGAACGGGCCAGAACTACGGCATCCTCTACAACGACATCCACGCGGCCTACCAGAACGCGCTGCGCTGGAAGGTCGCCGGCACCACCGCCAACGGCGACGCCGCGGTCCGTATCCTCAACGCCTGGTCGTCGACGCTCACCAGCGTCACCGGCAACGCCGACCGGTTCCTGGCCGCCGGCATCTACGGCTACCAGTTCGCCAACGCCGCCGAGCTCATGCGCGGCTACGGCGGGTTCGACCTGGACCGGTTCAAGACGATGATGCTCAACGTCTTCTACCCGCTCAACAACCAGTTCCTGAACAACCACAACGACGCCTGCATCACCAACTACTGGGCGAACTGGGACCTGTGCAACATGAACTCGATCCTCGCGATCGGGATCCTGTGCGACGACGGCGCCAAGTACGACCAGGCCGTGAACTACTTCAAGACCGGCGCGGGGAACGGCTCCATCACCCACACCGTCCCGTACCTCCACACCGACTCCGCCGGCTACGCCCTCGGCCAGTGGCAGGAGGCCGGCCGCGACCAGGGCCACAGCGTCATGGGCATCGGTCTGACGGGTGCCTTCTGCGAGATGGCCTGGTCGCAGGGCGACGACCTCTACGGCTACGACGGCAACCGGTTCATGAAGGGCGCCCAGTACGTCGCCAAGTACAACCTCGGCCAGGACGTGCCCTTCACCAGCTATACCTGGGGCACCGGCCAGAACTGCGCCCAGCAGACCCACACCGTCGTTTCCTCCGCCGGCCGGGGCCAGCTCCGCCCGGTGTGGGACATCGTCCACTACCACTACGCACGGCGACGGGGTCTGTCCGTCCCCTACATCACCGCGATGGCCGAGCAGGTCCGCCCGGAGGGCGGCGGCGGGGACTACGGCTCGGCCAGCGGCGGCTACGACCAGCTGGGCTTCGGCACCCTGATGTACGCCAAGTAGCCACCGTCCCTCGTACGCGGACAGCAGCCGCGTGCGCCGAACGGCCGTGCCGTACCTCGAACGGCGGCGGCGTCCCCCGAACGGCCGTCAAAACCCCGGCACGACCGGAATACCGCGAAGGGATGTGGTGCTCTGATGTGAACGACGGTTCACGAGCGGGCGGGCGCGAGGAGCTGGTACGCGATGACGGCAGACCGGCTGGGCCCCGTGGCCAGGACGCCGTACGGGGACGTACGCGGCACGCACGAGTACGGGGAAGGCTACGAGGACGGGATCGCGGTCTTCCGGGGCATCCCGTACGCGGCCCCGCCCTTCGGGCCCCGCCGGTTCCGCCCGCCCTCACCGCCCGACCCCTGGGCGGGGGTGCGTGCCGCCGTCGCCTTCGGGCCGACGCCTCCGAAGCCGCCGTACTCGGAGGCGTTCGCCCGCTATCTGTCGGACCCCGTCGTCCCGGGCGACGACTGCCTCAACCTGAACGTGTGGACACCGGAGCCGGGCCATGGGGCCCGGCTGCCGGTCATGGTCTGGATCCACGGCGGCGCCCTCACCCGGGGCTCGTCGGCGGTCCCGGTCTACGACGGTGCCGCCTTCGCCCGCGACGGCGTGGTGCTGGTGTCCCTCAACTACCGGCTGGGCGTGGAGGGTTACGGCCTCTTCCCGGACGCCCCGCCCAACCTCGGGCTGCGCGACCAGCTGGCCGCGCTGGAGTGGGTGCGGGAGTCGATCGCCGGGTTCGGCGGCGATCCGGACCGGGTGACCCTCTTCGGCCAGTCGGCGGGCGCCATCAGCGTCGGCGCGCTGCTGGCCGTCCCTCGGGCGCGGGGCCTGTTCCGGCGGGCCGTCCTGCAGAGCGGGTCGCCCGAGGCCTTGGACCGGGACAAGGTGCGCCGCATGGTCCGCCGGATGGCGGCCCGGCTGAAGGTCCCGGCGACCGCCGCGGCCTTCGCCGCTGTGGACCGGTCCACTCTCGTCGAGGCACAGGCCGAGGTCGGCCGCCTCAGCAGCCCGGTGCTGGGCGGCCCCGCCTTCGGCATCGTCGTCGACGGCGATCTGGTGCCCACCGACCCGCTGGAGGCGCTGACCGAGCACGGCGCGGCCCCCGGGATCGACCTCCTCATGGGCTGGACCCGTGACGAACACCGCCTCTGGCTCGTCCCGGGCGGACTCCAGGAGCGCGTGGACCGCCTCGGCACGGTCGCCCTGGCCGGCGCCCGCGCCCGCTGCCACTGCGGCCCCGAGCTGCCCCGCGGCTACCGCGGCCTCCACCCGGACATGGGCACCGCCGATCTGGTCGGCCGACTCGTCACCGACCACCTCCTCCGCGTCCCCCTGCACCGTGTGGCGGACGCCCGCCTCGAGCAAGCCCGGTCCTACCTCTACGAGTTCGCCTGGTCCTCCGGCATCCCCGCCCTCGGCTCCTGCCACGCGCTCGAACTCGGCTTCGTCTTCGACACCAGCGACACCTCCGCCTCCGCCAAGCTCGCCGGCGAGAACGCCCCCCGCGCACTGGCCACCGCCATGCACTCGGCCTGGGTGCGTTTCGCGACGGACGGCACCCCCGGCTGGCCCGCCTGGGACCCCACCCATCCGGTCCGCGTCCTCAACTCCCCGGACGTCCCGGACGTCCCGGATGACAACGGGATCGCCTTCGGCCCCTACGACCCCGAACTCGCCCTCTGGGACGCGGAGGCGAAACGGCCCCGAAGAGTCCAGGGCTCCGGCACCTTCGTCACATCAGGCGGAGGCCCACTCCCGGCCCTGCGCCGCTTCCGTCGAAGTCCGTGAGGACGGCTGTCTATCCGTGTTCCGAGCCGGGCTCGGCAGCGCCGTCCGAGGGCGTCCGGGGCTTGGTGTGGAGGATCTCGCGGGCCTGTTCCGCGGCGCGGGCGGTGCTCTCGCTGACGAAGTCGAGGAAGCGGGCGACGTTCTCGAGGCGGGCGGCGGCCGGGGTGCCGGGGCCGAGGATGCCGACGCCCTGCCGTGCGACCTCGACGACTTGGGCGATGGAGCGGGCGCTGGCCATCATCGACTGGTACCAGACGTCGTCGTCGACGACGTAGCGCTCGCGGCGGCGTTCGCCCTGTTCCCGGCGGACGAGGCCCTGGCTGTCGAGGAACGTGATCGCCTTGGAGATGGACGCCGGGCTGACCTGGAGGCGCTGGGCGAGTTCGGACGCGGTGAGGCTGCCGGTGTCGGTCAGGGTGAGGCAGGCCATCACCCGGGCCATCATCGTGGGCATGCCCGAGGCCATCATGACGGTCGTGAACATCTCTTCGTACTCGCGTACGGCTTCGGCGTCGCGTCCGTGGGCCTGCGGGGGCGTCTGCGGCCCTCGGGGCGCGGTCTGCCTGCGGCGATGGGCGCGGTGTTCGGTGGCGCGGTGGGCGAGGTCGGCGCGGTAGGCGGTGGGGCCGCCGTTGCGCATCACCTCGCGCGTAACCGTCGAGGTCGGACGGTCGAGGCCTCGGGCGATCTCGGCGTAGGCGAGGCCGTCGGCCAGCCCGGTTGCGATCTGCTGGCGTTCGGGCTGGGTGAGCCTGCCTCCCGGCATCGCGGTCTCCTTCGTGCCTACGGGTGGTGACTGGTGCCGCGAGTATAGCGTTCATTCCCTATTCATTGCAACGGACCTGGCGGTGGTTGTTGCGTTATGCGTCAGGCCGTTGCAACGATTTCTCGTGTTTCACCTGCAGGAATACTGATTACGCGCAACGAGTTCATTGCGGAACATGTGAATGCAACGTAGCTTTTCCATCGTTCGAAACAACGAGTCGAAGGAGAGCACGATGCAGAAGTTCGCCACCCCCGCCCCGATCTCCGCCGTCCTGAACATCCCCGCCGGACGCGTGCAGCTCATCGCCGCGGACCGGGCCGACACCACCGTCGAGGTCCGGCCCGCCAACGCCGCCAAGGCCCGCGACGTCAAGGCCGCCGAGCAGACCACGGTCGACTACCGCGACGGGGTTCTGCGGATCGAGGCCCCGGAGGCCAAGAACGAACTCTTCGGACCCTCCGGAACCCTGGAGGTGACTGTCCGACTGCCGTCCGGCTCCCGGGTCGAGGCGAAGGCGGCCGCCGCCGAGTTCCGCGGCGTCGGACGGCTGGGCGATGTCGCCATCGACGGCGCGCACGGGCAGGTCAAGCTCGACGAGGCCGCGAGCGCCCGCCTGACCCTCCTGGCCGGCGACGCCTCGGTCGGCCGCCTGGGTGGCCCCGCCGAAATCACCAGCGGCAAGGGCGACCTGCGCATCACCGAGGCCGTGCGCGGCACCGTCACCCTGCGCACCGGGCACGGCGAGATCTCCATCGGCGCCGCTGCCGGGGCCTCGGCCTCCTTGGACGCCGGCACCTCCTACGGCCGGGTCCACAACTCGCTTCTGAACACCGAGGGCGCCGCCGCTCAACTCGACATCCACGCGACCACCGGCTACGGCGACATCACCGCCCGCAGCCTCTGACAACCACCGGAAGGGGAGCACCCACCATGACGAACCTGGCCATCGCGGCGAACGGGCTGCGCAAGTCCTATGGCGAGAAGACCGTCCTCGACGGCGTCGACCTGTCCGTTCCCGAGGGAACGATCTTCTCCCTGCTCGGCCCGAACGGCGCCGGCAAGACCACCGCCGTCAAGATCCTCTCCACGCTCATCACCCCCGACGCCGGCGAGATCCGCATCGGCGGCCACGACCGCCCCCAGGCGATCCGCTCCGTGATCGGTGTCACCGGGCAGTTCTCCGCCGTCGACGGCCTGATCACCGGCGAGGAGAACATGCTCCTCATGGCCGACCTGCACCACCTCTCCCGCAGCGACGGCCGCCGCACAGCCGCCGAACTGCTGGAGCGCTTCGACCTGGTCGAGGCCGCGAAGAAGCCCGCCTCCACCTACTCGGGCGGCATGAAACGCCGCCTCGACATCGCCATGACCCTGGTCGGCAACCCGCGGATCATCTTCCTCGACGAACCCACCACCGGCCTCGACCCCCGTTCCCGCCACAACATGTGGCAGATCATCCGCGAACTCGTCACCGGCGGCGTCACCGTCTTCCTCACCACCCAGTACCTGGAGGAGGCCGACGAACTCGCCGACCGCATCGCGGTGTTGAACGACGGCAGGATCGCCGCCGAGGGGAGCGCCGAGGAGCTCAAGCGGCTCATCCCGGGCGGGCACGTCCGCCTCCGGTTCACCGACCCGGCCGCCTACCGCTCCGCCGCCTCCGCACTGCGCGAGGTCACCCGGGACGACGAGGCCCTCGCCCTGCAGATCCCCAGCGGCGGCAGCCAGCGCGAACTACGCGTCGTACTCGATCAGTTGGACACGGCCGGCATCGAGGCCGACGAACTCACCGTGCACACCCCCGACCTCGACGACGTGTTCTTCGCCCTGACCGGCCCGGTCAACGTCCCCAACCAGCCCAAGGAGACCGTCCGATGAGCACCTTCTCCCTCGCCGTCCGTGATTCGTCCACGATGCTGCGCCGCAACCTCCTGCACGCGCGCCGCTACCCCTCCCTCACGCTGAACCTGCTACTGACCCCGATCATGCTGCTGTTGCTCTTCGTCTACATCTTCGGCGACGTGATGAGCGCGGGCATCGGCGGCAGCGACCGCTCCGACTACATCGCCTACATCGTCCCGGGCATCCTGATGATGACCATCGGCGGCACCGTCGTCGGGACCGCGGTGTCCGTCTCCACCGATATGAACGAGGGCATCATCGCCCGCTTCCGCACGATGGCGATCCACCGTGGCTCCGTCCTCATCGGGCACGTCGTCGGCAGCGTGCTGCAGTGCGTCGCCAGCGTGGTTCTCGTCGGCGCCGTCGGCGTGGCCATCGGCTTCCGCTCCACCGATGCCACGGTCCTGGAGTGGCTGGCGGCGTTCGGGCTGCTCGCGCTGTTCTCCCTCGCCCTCACCTGGATCGCGGTCGGCATGGGCCTGTCCAGCCCGAACGCCGAGGCGGCCGCCAACAGCGCACAGCCGCTGATCCTCCTGCCGCTCATCTCCAGCGCCTTCATCCCCTCCGACACGATGCCGGGCTGGTTCCAGCCGATCGCCGAGTACCAGCCGTTCACCCCGGCCATCGAAACCCTGCGCGGACTCCTCCTCGGCACCGAGATCGGCCACAACGGATGGCTCGCCATCGCCTGGTGCCTCGGCCTCGCCGTCCTCGGCTACTTCTGGTCGGCCTCCAAGTTCAACAACGACCCCAAGTAACCGCCATGACAACGCGGGCCCCGACCCGCAGCCCCGTCCCACCCCGGGGCGGCGTACACCGACACCACGTCGGCGTACGCCGCTCCGTTCGTATGCGGGCCCGGCACAGACACCGAAGTGCCACACCCCGAGCCGTCCAAGGGGCGCGGGGTCGTGTAAATATGCGGCTCCGCCGCGTGGGCGAGACCAGCCACAACGCACCCGCACCCGCACCCGGCAACACACCTCACCGGGCAGACGAGGAACCGCCCCCCACCATCCCCACCGAAGCACGCACCACCACATGCGTCCCCAACAACAAATGCTCGTCGGGCGACGCATCGCGCCCCCGCCCCCGCTCCAACGCCGTCCGCACCGCAAGCCGCCCCAACTCCTCGTACGGCACCCGCACAGTCGTCAGCGGCGGACACAGATCCCGCGCGAACGGGATGTCGTCGTACCCCACCAGGGACACGTCCCCCGGCACGGCCACCCCCGCCTCGTGCAGCGCGGTGAGCGCCCCCGCCGCCACCATGTCGGTCGCCGCCATCACCGCCGTGAAGTCCAGCCGTTCATCCAGGGCCCGTCGCATCAGCCGGTATCCGGAGTCGCGCGTGAAGTCCCCGGCCAGCCGCAGCGCGGGATCCGCCTCGACACCCCGCGCACGATGGGCCGCCAGATACCCCCGTTCACGCCCCTGCGCGGTGGTGTGCTCCGGCTTGCCGCCGAGGAAGAGGATCCGTCGGTGGCCCTGGGACAGGACATGCCCGCACAGGGCGTACGCGCCGCCCTCGTTGTCGTACTCGATGACGGTGACCGGCGCGCCGGGGTCCAGCGGCGGCCGTCCGCACAGCACGAGCCGTGATCCGGCGGCCGCCAGCGCGTCGGCGACCCGGGCGGTGCGCGACCGGTACTCGGGGGTGTCCGCGCCGCCGCCGACCAGGATGACCGCGGCGGCCCGCTGCGCCCGCATCGTCTCGATGAAGTCCAGCTCGTGTGCCGCGTCACCGTCGGTGCTGCACACCAGGCAGAGATGCCCGAGCCGGGTCGCCTCACGCTCCACACCGTGCGCCATCAGCGCGAACGAAGGCCCGGTGATGTCGTCGAGGACGAACCCGAGGGTGGGCGTGCCGACGCCGGCGATCGCCTTGGCACGGGCGTCGGCGACGTAGTCCAGTTCGCGGACGGCCCGCAACACCTGCGTGCGGGTCGCCGCGCTCACCGGGTAGACCCCGCCGAGCACCCGCGACACCGTCGCCGCCGAGACCCCGGCGCGCGCGGCGACGTCCCGGATCGTGCTGCGGCCCCCGCCGTCGGCGTTCTTCCTCGTCATGCCCCGCCCCACCCAGCCTCTCGGCAACACCTCGGTAACCGGTTTCCCCGGAACGGAGGCTAGCAGCGGGGGAGCGGCGGATACGCCGTCTCCGTCAGGCCGGCGTCTTCGTACGTCAGCCCAGCGTCTTCGCGATCGCCGAGATCGCCTCGGGGCCCACCCGGCAGCATCCGCCGATCAGCCGGGCCCCGGCCGCCCGCCATCCCTCCACCTGTGCGGTGGTGAACGTCGACCGCCCGGTCCAGGCCCGCGCCGACGCGTCCCAGGTCTCGCCGCTGTTCGGATACACGACGACCGGTTTGCCGGTGACCCGCACGGCCGTCTCGATCGCGCCGTCCACATCGTCGGGCGAGCAGCAGTTCACGCCCACGGCGACGACCTCCTCGGCGTCGGCGGCCGGCGCGAAGGCCTCCTCCAGCGGCTGCCCGGCGCGGGTGCGGTCGCCGGCGACGGTGTACGACAGCCAGGCGGGCACGTCCAGACCGCGGATCGCCCGCAGCAGCGCCTCGGCCTCGTCGGTGTCCGGGATCGTCTCCAGGGCCAGTACGTCGGGGTGGGTGGCGGCCAGCGCCTCGAGGCGGGGCCGGTGGAACCGTTCCAACTCGGCCACGCTCAGCCCGTACCGGCCGCGGTACTCGGAGCCGTCCGCGAGCATGGCCCCGTACGGGCCGACCGAGGCGGCCACCAGCAGCGGACGCGTGATGCCCTTCGCCTTGGCCTCCACCGCCGCGTCCACGGCCAACTCGACACTCAGGGACATGAGTTCGGCCGCCCGCTCGCGCCGGATCCGGCGTTTGGCGAAGCCCTCGAAGGTGGCCTGGTAGCTGGAGGTGATCGCCACGTTCGCGCCCGCCTCGTAGTAGGCGAGATGGGCCTCGGTGATCGCCTCCGGCCGCTCGGCGAGCAGGCGTGCCGACCACAGCTCGTCGCTCAGGTCGTGCCCGGCCGATTCGAGCTGGTTGGACATACCGCCGTCGAGGACGAGCACCTCGGCGGCGAGCACCTCGGCGGCGAGGGCCGCGGCGAAGGGGCCGACGGGAGGACCGGGGATGTGGGGGAAGCTGCCGGGTGTGTTGCTGGTCATGCCGACGACGGTAGTCGAGCCGCCGAGGCGGGCACACCCGATTGTGTCCAGTGCATGAACAGATTGACCACCATGTGGAACGCGGCGGTACGATCACGCCCTCCCCGTCCCCACCCCGCCCCATCCCCGGGAACCGCCATGACCACCACCAGCACCCCCGAGGCCACCGAGCCCGAACCGACCCCGGCCACGGAATCCGGGACCACCCCGGCGACCGAGCCCGGCACGAGCGCGGCCGCCCCGGGCCGCAGGTTCGGCCTCGCCGCGGCCACCGCCCTCGTCACGGGCAACATCATCGGCGGCGGCATCTTCACCCTGCCCGCCGCCGTCGCCCCGTACGGCACCGTCAGCCTGCTCGCCTTCGTCATCCTGTCCGTGGCCGCCGTACTGCTGGCGCTGCTCTTCGGAAAGCTGGCCAGGCGCAGTCCGGTCACCGGCGGCCTCTACGTCTACCCGCGCGACGCCTTCGGGCCCTTCGCGGGCTTCCTGTCGGCCTGGTCGTACTGGACGATGTGCTGGGTCAGCATCGCCGCGCTCGCAGTCGGAGTCGTCGGCTACGTCGACGTGCTGATACCCCTGGGCGACAGCAAGGTCGTCCTTGCCCTGGTCGCCCTGGCCGCCCTGTGGGTGCCGGCCGCCGCGAACTTCGCGGGCACCCGCTATGTCGGCGCCGTGCAGATCGTCTCCACGGTCCTGAAGTTCGTGCCACTGCTGCTGGTCGCCACCATCGGCCTGTTCTTCATCGACACCGACAACTACGGCCCCTTCAACGCCTCCGGCGAGAGCACCCCCGGCGCGATCGCCGCCGCTGCCGCGCTTCTCCTCTACAGCTTCCTGGGCGTCGAGTCGGCCGCCGTCAGTGCCGGCGAGGTCCGCGACCCGGAGCGCAACGTGGGCCGCGCCAGCGTCCTCGGTACGCTCGCCTCCGCGCTCGTCTACATCCTCGGCACGGTCGCCGTGTTCGGTTTGGTCCCGCACAAGGAACTCGTCGACTCCGGGGCGCCCTTCGCCGACGCGGTCAACTCGATCGCCGGCGGCAGCTGGGGCGGGACGGTGATCTCGCTGGTCGCCGTCGCCTCGATCGTCGGCTGCCTCAACGGCTGGGTCCTGCTCAGCGCCCAGATGCCGTACGCCGCCGCCCGCGACGGCCTCTTCCCGAAGCCCTTCGCCCGCGTCGGCAAGGGCGGCGTCCCCGGCTTCGGCGTCCTCGCCACCGCCGTCCTCGGCACGCTCCTCATCGTTGTGAACTACGCGGACGACCCGGACACCGCCTTCCGCGTCCTGGTCCTCATCACCACGTTCACCGGCTGTGTCCCGTACCTGCTCTCCGCCGCCGCCCAGCTCTACTGGCTGGCGCGCGGCACCCGCGAGCGCGTCCGCCCGGCCGGCCTGGTCCGCGACCTCATCGTCGCCGCCCTCTCCTTCGCCTTCTCCTTCTGGCTGATCGCCGGCGCCGGCTACGCGGCCGTCTACCAGGGCGTCCTGTTCCTCTTCGCCGGCATCCCGGTGTACGTGTGGCTGCGCGGCCGGCAGGAACAGCCGGGAGAGGCAGGCACCGAGGTCGAGGCCGAACCCAAGGCCGACGTCATCGCCTAGCGACGACCGGAGTCCCGCATAGGGGCGGGCGGCCGCTGACCCCCGTACAG